>NZ_JBFUFF010000076.1:0-33735 GCF_056403555.1 Rhizobium sp. P2_G2 | reverse complement strand
AGTCTCTCCTTGTTGATTATGCGAAGCAGCACTGCGCTGCTGCTTCCCGAGCTCGGGCGGACCAGCGGAGAGGGAGGGGGCAAGCAAAATCGATGCGGGTGGTGCGGGCGCACAAGCGGAACGCGCGGAGCCTCGGCCGTGTCGATTATGCTTGTCGGGGAGGGAGAGGCAGAGCCGCTTTCTCCCCCTTCTTACGAAAATGGGCATATCAGGCGCAGGCCTCCGGCCGGAGACCAGTCGCCTGCAACGAGACCGGTTAAAAGGGTAGCCGTAGGAAGGCTAGCATAGCGACGCCGACAGGCGTAACCTGGGACCGACATGCCCCCGGCGAGGCGCGCCATATAGAACGCGCACTGGCCGGTAAGTGTATCAAACCGGCGGCGCAGTCTTGCCGAGGTGCTTGGCAACGTTTTTTGCCTCGACGCCAACCGCTTTTACAGCCGCCCTAAGCGTTGCCTCGTTCACACCGAAATGCGCGCACCACCAGTTCACTTCGTATTTCTCGTTGACATTGATTTTACGGGCATCCTGCGGACGCCGCTTTGTGAGATCATCGGCCACTCCATCCTCCTACCCGTATGGGATGTGGTGTATTCACTTCACAATATTTATAGTAAGTTGCCTTAATTGCAAGCTCGCAGATCGCCGACAATCTGGAGCTTAGATCGCTCGTGAAATCGTGCTTTCGCTCACGCCAAGGGATCCGGCGATTTCCGAAATGCTTACGCCGACAAGTCGCTGCGCCCTGATCTCCTGCCTTTGCAGAGCCGTCAGTTTGGGTTTGCGGCCGAACTTCACGCCGCGTTGACGGGCCAATTCGCGGCCTTGCGCTGTATTTTCAAGTATGCGTCGGCGATGCCAACGCGCGGCCCATCCCAAGAGGAACGCTATCAGATCGGCGATTTCCGACGACGTGTCGATGAAGGGCTCATCGAGCAGCTTAAGGCCGGCGCCAGCTTGCTTCACCGCCTGCAGGATGTTGAGAAGGTCAACCGGATCGCGCGCCACCCGGTCGGAAGCTGTCGCCAGCATTATGTCACCCGGTTTGAGGGATTTCAGAAGCTTGCGCAGCTGCGGCCTGTCGCATGTGTTCTTGCCGCTACGCTTCTCCTGAAATACGGCCACACAGCCCGCCGCCTCAAGGCGCTGCAGCTGATAGGAAAGATCCTGCCCGACCGTACTGACCCGCGCATAGCCAACATACTGGCCAGCGAAAACAACAGTATTCATGGCGCGCCAAGCCCCCTTAATCTTAAAGGGTGCCGGAAATCGTGAGAAGCAAGCGCCTCCCGCCAAACCTTCAAATGCATTGAGGCATGGTCGTCAAAATTCACAATTTTTGCAAGCGAACAATCTTCCGACTTACATTGTAAGACCGCCTCCTCTGCCCTCGGTTCGAATGAGGCCCAGACGCATTGGGACGTCGCAGCCTTGAACGATGGTAGCTTCGTCGCCGTCATCGGCGGAGAAGTTGACCGATACGCTGCCGACGGGACGTACATTGGAACTGCGGATGGCATCCCCGAAACCGACTACGACCAGATCGAAGCCTATGGTGCCCATGGCTACATGGTCACCGGCAGTCAGTGGGGCGGCCAGGACGGCATGCCACCCTACAGTTATGCCCTTTACTTGCGACAGGTAAACGGCGACGGGACCTCGCTCTTCACCGGCGATGCCCCTGCTTTCTCGGACGACGTCACGAAAACCATCGCGGAAGACCAGGTGTTTGCATTTTCAAAAGCGGATTTCCCGTTCGCCGATGATGAGGGCGAAGTGAATGCGGGCCAAGGTGACGCCTTCGCGAGAGTCATCATCACCGCCACCCCCATCCACGGCACACTCACCTACAACGGTCACGCCGTGACCGCTGGCCAGAAAATCGACGTCGGCGACTTGTCGAAGCTTTCGTTCACCCCCGGCCAGGACGACTTCGGCGACAAGTATGCCCGCTTCAGGTTTAAGGTCGTGGATGACGGCTCGTTCACCTACAGCGGCTCCAACACCCCCGACCTTTCCTACACTTTCACCTTGAATGTCACTGCGGTTGTCGACACGTTCAACGGCACCGCAGCCGCTGACAAAATCCTGGGCACCAAGGACTCGGACATTCTTAAGGGCCTCGGCGGCGATGATATCTTGAGAGGCAAGGCAGGAGCCGACCAACTCGATGGCGGTCGGGGCCGCGACATGCTGACCGGGGGCGGTGGCGCCGATCATTTTATCTTCGGGGCTAGATACAGCAGAGACACAGTCACCGATTTCCACGCCACGGGACCGGGCCACGATGTCATCGACCTATCCCGGGCGGTCGGAATCGCCGATTATACGGACTTGATAAGCCACCACGTGCAAGAAATTGACGGAGATCTGCGCATTACAGCAGACGACGGCGCGAAGCTCGTCCTTGCCCATATCACGGCCAGAGATTTGACCGCGGCCGATTTTGTGTTCTGAGAGACACTGGCAAGCCTTTGATATAAATATATATTCTAATACTTATGATAAAGGACATTATCACATATAGGAGCGCGCGAGAGGGATACGCGCGAAATTATTCTGTTTGCAACTTAAAGCGACCTCTGAGCTCAGGGCATAACGATCCAGAGATCGCGACTGCTCAGGTTGTTAGATATGTCTGTACTGTTCTGCCGACATGTTTGATGATTGTCTCGCGTGAAAGGTCCACCACCGGTTGGAGTGCGATCACGTAGCGGCTGAAGGCGAGACCCAAAAGCTGGCTGGCGACAAGGCCGGCGCGCTCCTTGGGGCTGAGCAAGCCCTCGGCGCGAGCGAGTGCCGGCATGACCTGCGCGGTGAACACTTCCCGAAGTTTCACCACTGCAGATTCCTTGGAGGCTGCCGAGCGCAGCATTACAACAAGTCCTTCATGCGCCGCGTCGTCTTCCCACATCGTCAGGAAGTGCCGGACAAGCGTCTCGCCGATCTTCTCGTGCTCGACCTCGTTTATATCTGGGATGCGGAGATCGAAGCTCGCCGTCTTTGCGAACAGCTCCTCCTTGCTGCCGAAGTAACGCATGACCATGGCCGGATCGATCGAGGCGGCCGCCGCAATATCGCGAATGGTGGTCCGCTCGTATCCTTCCGACGCGAATATCCGCCGGGCTGCTTCGAGGATCGTTGCGCGTGTTCTCTCGGACTTTGTCTGTTTTGGTGATTCCATCATGAAAATAAAATGCCAACACTTGTTGACAAAAGCAAGAGGCCGACATAAATATCAACACACGTTGACAAATGGAGAGTCAAAATGCTTCCGAAATCCACAGATGTCCTCATCGTTGGCGCCGGCCCAACGGGCCTTGCACTGGCAATCGCGCTGCAGCAGGCGAGCGTCGATCATATCCTGGTCGACAAGCTGGCGGAAGGGCAGAACACTTCCCGCGCCGCGGTGATACACGCACACACGCTCGAAATGCTCGAGAGGCTCGGCGTAGTGAACGAGCTGACCCGCCGGGGGCTCAACCTTACCCGGTTTACCGTACGCGACCGCGACCGGGCACTACTGCAATTGAGCTTCGACAAACTGCCGTCGAAGTTTGCCGAGATGCTGATGGTCTCGCAGCATGAAACCGAAGAGGTTCTCACGCAACGACTTCTGGCACTAGGGGGGACAGTTCAACGCAACGTCACCGTCGTCGCGACGGAAAGCGAGGGCGAGCATACCAAGGTCACGATGAGCGTCGGTGATGCCGAGCATGTGCACTCGGCTCGCTACGTCGTCGGGGCAGATGGGATGCACAGCGTGGTGCGCGACCAGGCCGGCATCGGCTTCGAGGGCAAATCCTATCCCGAGTCCTTCGTGCTTGCCGACGTATTCATGGATTGGAGCCTTGGCCGGGACGAAGTGTCTTTGTTCTTCTCTCCGGCGGGTGTCTTGGTAGTCGCACCACTGCCGAGCGGGAGCTTCAGGATTGTCGCAACGCTCGAAGGTGCGCCGGAACGTCCGAATGCTGATGACATTCAGGCAATTCTCACCGCGCGTGGCCCGGTCAATGGCGCCATCAAGGTTCGAGAGGTCGTCTGGAGTTCCCGCTTCCGGTTGCACGACCGCATCGCGACCGCCTATCGCAAGAATGGCTTGCTGCTCATGGGAGATTCCGCGCATGTCCACAGTCCTGCAGGCGGGCAGGGGATGAACACAGGCATCGTCGATTCGGTCGTGCTCGGAGACCTGCTCGCCGGCGTGCTCAAGGGGACGCGTCCCGCTGCGGACCTGGACCAGTACCAGCAATTGCGCAGGCCCGCCGCAACCGAGGTGGTCCACATGGCTGGAAGGCTGACCGAACTCGCCACTATGCGGAGCGCCACATTGCGTGCAATCAGAAACTTGGCTTTTCGCATTGCCGACCATCTGCCGCCGGTGAAGAGAAGGATCGAGCTGGCACTGTCGGGCCTCGATCGGAAAAAGTACGCTGAAGTGCGATGAGGTGCACAAGCGCGACACGGTTTGGTAGGGCCTCCGGGACGCCATAGCCGTCGGCCAAAGGAACCATTTCGGGCAGTCAGGCGTTATGACTTGTTATTGCGCGAAGGGGATTTCTTTGAATCATATTTACAACACCGGCAGCGGCGCCGAGGAGCGGTATCGTACGCTTGTGAATGCGATCACAGACTATGCGATTTACATGCTCGACCCAGCCGGGACAGTGGTCAGCTGGAACCCCGGCGCCGAGGCGTTGAAGGGTTACTCCGAAGCCGAAATTCTCGGCGAGCATTTCTCGCGGTTTTACACCCCGGAGGACCGGGCCATAGGCCTGCCTGCTTTGGCGCTCAAGACCGCGGCGAACGAAGGGCGGTTCGAAAGGGAGGGCTGGCGGCTCCGCAAAGACGGTTCTCGCTTCTGGGCTCACGTCATCGTCGATCCCATTCGGGACCAGGCTGGAACCCTCACAGGTTACGCCAAGGTCACCCGTGACCTGACCGAGCGCCGTGCTGCCGAAGAGCGTGCGAGGAAAGCAGAGGAGCAATTCCGCCTGTTGGTTCAGGGTGTCACCGATTATGCCATCTACCTGATGGACCTTGAAGGACGGGTTTCGAGCTGGAACGCCGGCGCACAACGCATCAAGGGCTTTTTGCCGGACGAGATTATCGGCTCGCACTATTCGCGTTTCTTTGAGGACGAAGACGTGGCAAGCGGAAAGCCGCAGAAAGCATTGGAGATTGCCGCGCGCGAAGGCCGTTACGAATCCGAAGGCTGGCGGGTCCGCAAGGACGGCACGCGCTTCTGGGCGAACGCCGTCATCGACGCCATCCGGGACGAAAATGGCGAGCTTGTTGGCTTTGCCAAGATTACCCGCGACATCACCGACAAACGCGAAGCGCAGCAGGCACTGGAGCTGGCGCGCGAGGAACTGTTTCAAGCCCAAAAAATGGAGGCGATCGGCCAGCTCACCGGCGGGGTTGCTCACGATTTCAATAATCTGCTTATGGCGATCCAAGGCAGCTATGAGCTGCTCAAGAAGCGCATCCCGCAATCATCCGACAGCACGGTATTGCTCAACAATGCCTATCAGGCCATCCAGCGTGGCGCTTCGCTGACCCAGCGGATGCTGGCTTTCTCGCGCAAGCAGGACCTGCGCTTCGAGGCGGTGGATCTCATGGCCTTGATCCACGGCATGACGGATATGTTGCAGCGTTCGATAGGCCCGGAAGTCATTATCGAGACCCACTTTCCGCTGAGCCTGCCCGAGGTCTGGACCGATCCCAACCAACTGGCCAACGCCGTCCTGAACCTGACCATCAACGCGCGCGATGCGATGCCGAAGGGCGGCAAGCTCGCGATGGGCGCGCGGATTGTCGCCAACGCCCGCTCCCAGCATGCCGATCTGCAGCCTGGCGGGTTCGTCTGTTTCTATGTGCAGGACACAGGCCAGGGAATGGATCCGGAGACGCTCGCCAATGCCATTACGCCGTTCTTCACGACCAAGGGCATCGGCAAGGGCACAGGTCTGGGTTTACCAATGGTGCAGGGGCTGATGGCACAGTCGCACGGCAAGCTCGTGCTCGCGTCCGAAATCGGCAAGGGCACCACCGCCGAACTCTGGCTGCCGGTGGCCGACGGCAAGGCTGTGACAGAAGTCGAAGACAAGCCTGTTGCGACGCCCGCGGTGAACAGGTCCATGGTTGTCCTGGCAGTCGATGACGATCCCCTCGTGCTTCTAAACACGGTGATGATGCTGGAGGATATGGGCCACACCGTTCTGGAAGCAAATTCCGCCGCCCAGGCGCTGAGCATGCTGGATGAACGCGATGTCGACATGGTGATTACCGATCAGGCGATGCCGCGCATGACCGGTATCCAACTCGCCGCGCACATCGAGGAACGGTGGCCCAATGTGCCGGTGATCATCGCCACCGGCTACGCCGAGCTTCCCAAGGATGCCCACATGCTGCACCTGGTCCGGCTGAGTAAGCCGTTCACCGAAAATCAGCTCGTCGCGGCCATCCGGGAGGCTGGCCAGCGCCGGGCCGCACATACCTGATCCACGACATGGGAGCGCCGTCGGCACGCCCGATCCGTTCCACGAAACATCGCCCCGTCTCATACGTTCACCGCTTGAAACTGACCGGAGAGAGCGATGCCAAGGTTTTACTTTCACATCAAGGATGGTGTTCGTCTGGTCACGGATGATGTCGGCAAAGACCTCAAAGACCTCGACGAAGCACGCCAGGAGGGCACCATTCTGGCGTCTGAGGTTCGATCGGAGATCACAAAGCCGGCCGATCTCGTGAAGGAGCTGCACGTCGAAATCGAGGATGAGACCGGCAGAATTGTCGGGATGATCCGATTGGATCAGGAGCCGCCATCAGCTTCAATCTGAAGCCGTTGGCGCCGGCCTGCCGCATAGTGGTTAGCAGGCCACCGCCGTGCCTAGGGATTGTTCGCGCTGTCTACCAACATGTACGGAGCACTGGCTTGCCCCGTCTGCATTATCGTCAACTGATTGTCGACCGCTAAAGACAGTGGCCGAGATCGTCCCCCGGTGCTGAGGCCGGTTAAGAAACCGGTAGGATCGTCGGCATGCCGCCTGGTCTATGAACAACGGTCTCAATTCCGGCAGGCGAACCCTGCGGCAGGTCTTCATTCTCGAGCATGGTTAATCCGAGATCGCGGCGATCTTCGCCGTATGACATTACGAGACACAATACGACTGCAATCGGCGCCGCTGTTGTGCATACAAATAGCAGTTCTCCGAAAATAGACACGTCTGTCCCCTTTGCCAGTTCCGACCGGAGGGTCAAATGCTTTCAGAGTTGCGAAGTTCATGTGGAAATTGGGCTCCTCTCGGGAAGGTTAACATTGAGTTTTTGAAGCGGCTCCCGGGCAGGTCTGCCAGGCCGTCCGAGGCGCTCTGCTGGAATCTGCCGAAATGGGAGCCATCGCCACGCAGCTGCGGTTCTGCGCTGCATCCCTCGCTGTGAACACGGTGCTCGCCGGCGTGATTAGCGGCCTTTCCAGACAGTGGACCTCACGCACAAAAACGGCAAACCGAAATTCCCAGTGGCATAGGCAAGTAGACATCCGCCGTCTCCGTTTAGGATAAAAGGCGCTTGAATAGATTTCAGATTTTTAGCTAAAAGCTTAAATCTGAAATGGAAGGAAACTGTTATGACGTCACGCGAACTGGCACCAAGGGCAGGAGTTCGCGGGCACGCCGGGCGACGTCCCAACCCGTCACCCGAGTACCAAGGTCTATATCCGTGATTAGGCCGTTGATGTCGCGTGACATGGTCTCAAGGCGCGTCATGGCATCGTCACCATGTTCGGCCGTCAACATGGCAAATCCCACGAGCGCTAATTCCAATTCAATAGGAATTCTGACCAGGATATTGTCTTCAACAAGCAGGAGGATCGGACGTTCGGGCGGCCTCATTGTTCTCTCCGAGTCACCACTAAGCCAGCCCGGGCAGTGGGACAGGGTGCTTATCCTTGCCACACCCTGTGATAGAGTTTATTGACGCATATCAACATTTTCGTTAAATTCCTCGTCCGACCCGGACGTTCAGGTTCTGCCTGAGGCCAATGGCCGCGATGCTGGCGGCAAGCTCGGCAAGTCCCTCGTCGGCCCCGGTCTTGCGCACGTTGGCCTTGGAAAACACCAGCTTGTTCAAAGTGATGGTCTGGATGGTCGTCATTTTAGTCTCTCCTTGTTGATTATGCGAAGCAGCACTGCGCTGCTGCTTCCCGAGCTCGGGCGGACCAGCGGAGAGGGAGGGGGCAAGCAAAATCGATGCGGGTGGTGCGGGCGCACAAGCGGAACGCGCGGAGCCTCGGCCGTGTCGATTATGCTTGTCGGGGAGGGAGAGGCAGAGCTTCTCCTTCCCTTTCTTTAAATTGGGGATGTCAGGCGAAGGCCTGGCTAATTCACCGCGAAATCGGCAAGCCAGCTATGGTTAGTAAAATGGCAAGCTTTTCACGCGAGAGTGTGTATGACGGGGTGTGTTGCGTTTTTGCCCGTCTTCGGCGCCGGCAGGTAGGACCATTCCTGCCGGCATCGATTTCAAACCCCATGTTTCAGGTCTCGAGCTTGCGGCTCGTCTAAGCGCAAACAGCTGTAATATATAGATATTTTCATGCTATATATGATAAACACACATTATGATATATAACGCCCTACACCGCAAAACCTGACATGGCTTCCTTACCGGATTCGATGTCAATTTCCGGTCGTTTCCCTTACAAAGAGTTCGTATCGGAATTCTGCAATAGGCATGTCGCTGAAATCGCAGGGGCGGCGGCGTGATGCCCAGATCTAAATCGGTCCAGCCGAGGTTTTGCCTACCAAACACAGATCTCAGACTACATAGAAATCAGTTCGGTCGAGCATGGTGTTGTCCGCCACATGGGCAAATAGCACCCGTTTGTAACCCGTCCCAGAACCGTCCCTGTCGAAATAGAGGTCGCCCGTGGCCTCGACGTATAGAATGCGGGCCCCGACGGCCCATGAGCGACCCGCTCATTCGCCAATTTGAGCGAAGAGGTCGGGCTGCTTATATCAGAACATCTAGTCCGGTGACTGCGGAAGCCCACTTTGGGACGAGCACGTCCGTCCTTCTTAGGACATCGCCGCGTGGTTCTAAAGTGCCCGCAGGTTCGATCCACGCTTCCTCCCCACGCTCGGTCGCCCCCACGCAGTTGTGCTTCTCTTCACTCGCCATGACTTGCTTACGGTGGGACTTCCACCAGAAGAATGCACCCATGCTGGGCGCACAACGTCGAAAAGCCCGCCAAAAGCGGGCCTCTCGGGAGTTGCATAGTTACTTGCTGTTCTTGTGGCTCTCCTGGCCGGCCTTTGAATGCTTGTCGGAATCGCCGCCGCGTGTACTGCCGGACTTGGCAGACTTGTCATCGCCTGCGTGCGAGGAGGAAGCGGTCTTGTGGCTCTGCTGGCCAGCCTTGACATGCTGCTCGTGGGATCCACCCTGATTTGCCATGCTCATTCTCCTTGGGTTACTCAGCGAGGCCAACTGCAGCCTCGGTTACTTAACCTAGCGGGGTCGAGGGCGTTCCCAAACAAATGGATTGGATCGATACCGTACACGCCCCATTTCTTGCCGATCCTGATCGCTGCAGCCCGTATGAGCCCTCCAATCGTCTGTACCTTAATCCGCTTTATATTGCCGTCGATCAAGTCTCAGGTTTCGCCAGCAATGCCGCGCTTGAAGATATCCTGGATGGTCTGCGAAGTACCGACCTGGTCGACTACGTGGAGGTATCACGGATAAAGATCGACTGCTTGCGCAGTGTCTGGACACAGCAGCAGCAATCGCTGCACGGCACGCGAGGCCTCGATACGATTGCCTTTGACGAATTTGTCAGGGAGCGCGGTAAAGGCCTGCGGATGCATGCGCTCTTCGAAGCCATATCGTTTTCCATGGCCCAGGAAGGCAAAGGAGCAGGGTGGCAAGCTTGGCCGAAGGAGTACCAGGATTGTCATAGCAATGCAGTGGCTGCATTTGAGCGCACACACCCTGACGAAATGGGCTTTCATATGTGGCTGCAGTGGCTTGCTCATATGCAACTGAGCGAGATGGCGAACAAAGCTTGTGCAGCCGGCCTGCGGATCGGGCTTTACCTTGATCTCGCCGTCGGCGAGGCCGTCGACGGCTCCGCAACCTGGAGCGCGCCGAATTTGTACATTTCAAAAGCAACGATCGGAAGCCCACCTGATCCCTTCGCGGCAGACGGTCAAGATTGGCACCTGGCCGCGCTTCTGCCCTCCGCAATTGCGTCGGGAAAACCGTCACAGTTTCGGCTCATGCTCGACGCCGCGATGCGGTATGCTGGGGCAGTCCGTATCGATCACGCTGCCGCACTTTGGCGTCTGTTCCTCGTCCCTCTGGGTAGTCGGCCGGATGGCGGCGCGTATGTCGACTACCCCTGGTCTAACCTATTGAATATCCTGATAGAGGCCTCTGCCGAAGCCAAATGCCTGGTGATCGGTGAAGACCTCGGGATCGTTCCGGAAGGATTAGGCGACGATCTGGCCAAAGCGCAGATTCTTTCTTATCGCATCCTGTCCTACGAGCGAGATGAGGTTAGTTTCAAACCCGCTCACGATTATTCTTCCCTGGCCTTGGCGTGCATCTCGACGCACGACCATCAGACCCTCGCTGGCTGGTGGCGGGGCGCCGACATCGAAACCCGCGCAGAGCATGGAATCTTGTCGACCGACATCACGAAGAAGCACATTGAAGGGCGACGCAACGAGCGCAAGATGCTTGTTCAGGCCCTGAGAGATGCGGGCGCAGAGCCACCCAAGAGACTGGCATCGGCACTAGCAAAAGGAAAAAAGCAGGAACTGGTGATCAGTGCGCATCGCTTCATCGCCAAGACACCATCATTGCTTGCGGCCGTGCGGTTGGCGGACCTTACCGATGAAAAGCGGCCGACCAACGTACCAGACACCAGCGACAGTTATCCCAACTGGAAGCCGAAACTGTCGATCGCGCTCGAGGGCCTGACCCGCTTGCCACTCGTCAACGAGATCGCCAAGGTGATGCGGCGGGAACGTGGAGATAAAAGCAGGTAGCACGGATTGAGCGTCATTCGATCGTGTGGCAGTGCTCTTCCAGTTCGCGGCGCTCCGCCTCATTCAAAACCCGAGATAATCACTCCTATCCCAAGATTTCCTTTTGTTTCATGAACCTCATGCAATCCTGCTTCTCGCTGTTTAGACGGTTTTCCCGATCCCCATCAGATGCGGTCGAATTCCTGAAGCTGCGACTGGGCGATTATTTGATCGTCCAGTAGAATTCACGCACTGGGCAAGATCCGCTTTGAGCCTAAAGCCGGACTTAGCCTGGCGGCGTGTCATTTCGCCTCCTACCGGAACCGACCCCAAAAACGGGGCACTGGCGTGCCCCGTCTCCGTCATTGATCTTAATTACCTCCGAACCCGTAGTGTCTCTTCGTCGTCATCCCGTTGACGACCGCCAAAGGCCGCGGCCACCGCAGCAATAAATGCACCGATGAAAAGCGTAAGTGCGCCGAGAAGCGCGGCAACCGAGGAAGCTTTCCGTGCTTTATCAGCAGCCCGCTGCGCGGCAACCTTGGCTTCCTCAACCTGTTTTAACACTGTGTCGACCCGCGTCTTCGCATCGGCTTCGCTCAGGCCTGTCTGTGCCGCAACCAGGCGGGTGATGTAAGAACGATCGTCGTCCGACATTTTTCCTTGGACCGCCGAAGTCGCCAAAATCCGCGAAATCTGGGCTGCTGCCGTTTGAGCGTTCGCCGTCGCGGCAGTAGCCGGATTGGCAGGACGGAGCAGGGCGTCGGTAAAATAGGCAGTGGAGAGATTGTCGGCCTGGCTGGCGGCAGTCGTGGCCGCTGTACCGGCTGTCGTTGCCGTTGCCTGGACGCCAGCGCCCACAATGGCGGAAACGCTCGAAGTAAGAAGCCCGGCGATGAGCAGCGTGGCAAGGGCCCAAGCAAGGAAGCCATGCGCGGTGTCGCGAAAACCAACCTCATGGGTATGGACGCCGACCCACTTGGTACGTAGACGCCCGGTGATGTAGCCACCGATTCCGGACGACAGCCATTGCACCACCACCAGCCAGATCGCGGCCCAGACCCCGATGGTCACGGCGGAGGCGCTTTGCGATTGCCACGGGGACACCATGGTTAGGCCGAGCCCGGCGCCTACCAGGAGCAGCACGAGTGTTATGGCGGCGGCAGCCAAACCGCCGGCCACGATCGATGCCCAACTTACTGCGGATGAAGATGATTCCACGGGCGCGTTAGTAACGGGAGAGTCCGGTGTGAGGGTCATTGCAGAGTCCTCAATGCCAGAAGAGCATAAGGATGAGAATGATCGGAAGGGGGATGCCCAGCAACCAAAGTAGAATACCGCGACCCATAATAAGTCCTCCAAAAGCATTTTCAATCAAAGCATGGCCGAGACCAAGCGGGAAGCAAACGCCTTGAAAAAGCTTTAGTTCCGCCACATTCACGAGTTGCGAGCGATTTCATCGTACGGATGCCATCTAAGCGGCGATTTGTGATTGTCCCGACAGCGCAGGGCTGCCAGGCACACCAACGAAAACCGGCCACTGATGCAGCATATGCGAAAGAAACCTTCAGACTTATCAGGGGCGGTGTCGACGCACCTTAATGGACGTCAAGCTGGGCGAAGAAGACGCCTCCGAGATGAGGGCTTTATGTTGCTGCCGAAACCACTGGAAATCAGGCTGATTATCGAATCCGGTTCGGCCTCGCACGTTGACCATGGGAAGCCCGGCCGGATGAGCCGGTCGTTGCATCGAAAGGCGAGCGTCCTGTTGGGGGACGGCGACTTAACTACCGTGCAGGAGGCTTGTTCCGGTGCGGTTGAACCATTCAACCAGGTGACTTAACCACCCGATGGCGGCAAGGGTGTAGGCACCGTCATTGCGAAAGAAATCAATCCCGGCGGCGGTGGCGATGACTACAACAAGGATCACCCAGCGCATGCGTCCTCCTTGTCGTCGTTGGACCTAAGGTGATCGGCAAGTAACCTGTGGACGACGTTGACAATGTCCCTTGTAGAATAGCCCACTTCGTTTGCCCGAGCGATCAATTCGGAAATTGCCAGTGCGATCTGCTTTTCTAAATCTTCCACCCGATCAGAACTACTGAACGGACGCCGAACAAGCCGCATCATTTCCTCCAAAAGAAAACGGTTATAGAGGTTCCATTTAGTTGAATACCCTAGAGATATCAGGATGGTGTTGCCCCTTCCTCCGACAATTTGGCGATGGGAGCCCTCACCCGGCATTTGACGCCCGTGGGGTTGTAATCCAGCTCGATTGTGGCACCGATTTGCGAGGCCAGCGCTCGTTGGATCATCTCGCTGCCAAAGCCGCTTTTCTCGGGCGGCTTGACCGCCGGGCCATCCTGCTCCTCCCAGCGGAAGACCAATGTCGGAGCTTCTCCGCTGTCGATAAACCAGGTGATGAGAATGGTCCCCTCTTGCTTGGCAAGAGCGCCATATTTGGCGGCATTGGTGCACAGCTCGTGCAACGCCATGCTGAACGCAAGCGCCGTGCGGGCCGAGACCTGAAAGTCCGGACCGCTCACGCGGAACTGGGATCGCGCCGCATCATCGAACGGCGCGATTGCCGTCCAGACGAGGGCCATGAATCCGGCGGACTGCCATTTGTCCTGCCCCAGAAGGCTGAAGGAATCGCCGATGGCGCGGAGCCTTTGGCTGAAGACCCGGCGAGCGTCTCTGATGTCGGCGCCGTCTCTGAAGCTCTGGCCCGCAACGGCCTGGATCATCGCCAGCAGGTTTTTGACACGGTGGTCCAGTTCGCCGATCAGTAGGTCGCGCTGCGTGTTGGCTTCTTGAAGGTCGTCCATGAAGGTATCGACCGCCGCGCCGATCGCGCCGAACTCGCCGGAGGCAGCCTTCATGCCGGTCCGGGCTCGGGCGTCGTTGGTTCGCCACTGCTCAAGTGCATGCAGGATGCGCTGAACCGGTCGCTGGATGGCATAATGCACGCTCTGCCACGAAAGCGCTGCCGCCAGCACGATGGCGAAAAGCGTGGTTGCCAGCCCAAAGATCATAGCCTGCCGAATGGCGGAGAAGGTGTCGTTCACCGAGACGCCCGTGCTGACGTAAAGCGGCTTGGCAGCCGTGACGGGGAAATAAGCGAGGATGCGCCTTGTGCCGTCCTGGCTTGTCAATTCGAGCGTGCCGGGTTCACCGGCGGTGACCAGCGAGCGGTACGTGTACGGGATGGTCGTGCCGACAAATCGCTCCGGTAACGGCTGGCGTGCGAGAATGACGCCGTTGCGATCGGCAACGGTCAGATTGCCATCCTTGGGAAGATCCCGCGCCACCAGAATGCGCTGCAGCCAATCCAGGTTCAGGGATAGGGCGACCACGCCCTTGACCTTGCCCTGCCCATCCTTCAGCGGCATTGCCATCGGGAGCAGGGCTTTGCCGGTCACGCGGCTCTTGGTGTATTCGCCGACCACGAAGCCGCCGGTACGCAGTGCATCCTGGAAATACGGCCGATCCTTGAGGGACATTCCAACGCCCCGCGGCTCCTGCCGGCAGAGGATTTTGCCGTCCAGGTCGATCACGCCAAGCGTGACGACACCCGGCAATTTAGGGACCGCAGCGGCTAAAAAGGCGCCACATTTTTCCGTATCCAGCGCCTGCACGGACGGCGCGGCCGAGATCGTCACAAGGACGTTCTGCATACCGGCGATTATCCGCTCGAACTCCAGTGCGACCAGCTGGCCGGAGCGGAACACTTCGGCGTGAGCTTCCTGCTCCTTCGAGGACTGCAGGGCATACAGATTATAGAAGAGGACTAAAACAAGCGGCAGCATGGCCGCGAACATCAACAGCGGTAGCCGGTGCGCCAGCCTGAGCCCCATCGCCATCCCCATGCTCCCGGAAAGCCGCCGGACCGGATATCAAAGTGAAGCGAAGTTAGAAAAATACCGCGGCCAATACAATCTGGTGATATTCCGAAATGTCCTTCGGCTCGTTCATTGTGCCTCAGCGTGCGATTTCGTACCAAGTGATTTGAGAGCAGATCTTTGCGATCGATCAAACAATTTTCTTCGCTAAAGCGCTAAAGGCAGGATCACAAGCTTCCGATGCTAGACCGTCCTTCGATTGCGCACAATGGAGCTTGTTAGTTCGTGGGACACCCTATTCTCCTCGTCGTCGAAGACGAGGCGCTATTGATGATGGTTGCCGAGGAAGCCCTGTCAGAGGCAGGATACCAAGTCATAACCGCGTCTTCCGGCGAAGATGCGATCGCTCAACTTGAAGCCAGGCGTGCCGAAATCAGGGGGCTGCTGACGGACGTTCATCTCCTTGGCCCAATGCGGCACGAGCCACCACCGCCCCTCTTTCAGCACCTGCTGGCCGTCGGAGTCGTGATGGATGAACGGAACGGTCTGCGTCGGGGCGATGTTGTAGCGGCCCAGAACGTTTCTGCCGAACCAGCGATCCTTCAGCCGATATAGCGGGATCAACTCCGGCCACGGCATCATTTCAGTGAAGGGTCCGCACATCTCACCCTCAAGAGTTCCACCGAAAGCAATCCAACCTTGGTACGCTATCTGACGGTACCGGAACTCTTGCATCTGGCAACCGTTGCTTTCGCAGACCCCAGGCCCGGTTTACCATTGCCCCCGCAAGGTATTCGCCGCCGAGCCGTGTATAAAGCCCACCGCGAACCCTCCGCGGCGGGCTTTTGATTTTCTACATCTGCCACATATCGCGGATCATGCATGCCGACTATACCATAGCGCTGCGGCTTCATGGCAATAGACCAATAAATGGGCTCGATCTGTGATGCCGGCCCGATAGGCGTGAAGTACGAATTCCGCAAAAGCCTTATCGTTCGACGTTGTCCGGTGAAACCATGGCTCAGTGACTATTGCCGTGAAGATATCTTTAACGATTTCCATCTCATGAGGCTGCATTACCAAGCCAGTGAATGGCATTTCAACCTCCCAAGGCTCCTTAGCCGATCCTAGTCCTTTTCTGGCGCAATTCCAGTAAAGTGTCGTTCAAAGCCGGCAGCTCGTATCGTTGCCTGTCAGGGGTCGATGAAAGCGCATGCCTTTCACTGCAACTGTGTTGCGCTCACCGTGTTGAACCTCGAGATCACGAAGCAACGAGCCTTCTGACTGGAATACGCGTTCGGTTCAGCCATGTGAGAAGATGCCAAATGCCGCGCTACTATTTTACCATCAAAAACGGGATAATCCTCGTGCCAGATGACACGGGAAGGGAACTGCGAGACTTCGAGGAAGCGCGCGCCGAGGCAGCGAACCTCGCTGTGGAGGTTCGGCGGGGGCTCGGGCGAATTCCCAATTTGGTACCCGAACTGCGTGTCGAGATAAGGAACTCCGAAAATCAAGTCGTGGGATGGGTCGACTTAGCTCAGGCTGTATCCTCAGCCGGCAAGTGAAGCCCTTATCCTTGTCCCATGGTCAAACGGGCTGTCGATAGTAGACGGACATGCTTTGTCGTCTACGTGAGGAGGTTAGATTTTTATCCCTTGGGAACCCGCGGCGCGGCATCATTCTACCCTAGAACGTTGCATCAAAGAGATTATCTGATCGGGCGTCTCGGTCACTTTGATGGAGGAGCGACCGTTCCCGTCATTGGAGGGGAAATAGATCGCGGTATGATCCAACGCGTCAAGCTGCGTGAAATGCGTAGCAAGATTCATGTTGACCGTCACGGGAACTGCTCCCCTCTTGCCGGTTGAATATAACGTGAGATCGATCCACATGATGCTTCTCCCAACGACAATCAGAGCATGCATCAGGAAATCGGATCTGTCGATGGGCGATCGCGCAAGCAGTCAGCCATTGGTGAGACGCTCCGGTAGCGATAAACGGCTTTCTGGTTATGGCTTTGGGCCGGCCGCGGGGCTATTCTTCAGCTCCTCAACGGCCTTTTTTAGATCGGTGACCTTGGCGAGCAAGTCGAACTGGTTCAGTGCCGCAGCGGCAGCGAAAGCACCTATAGCGATCGGCGCAGATCGATAGGCGAGGTATCCGACAGATACTCCGACCATAGTGGCGGCAAAGTAGCGATATCTCGGCTTCATTCACCCATCCTCATGCCAGATCATCTATTGCCCGCTTCTGTCAGAGCGGCCGTGCAATCGCAAGCGGTCAGCCTTTGGTGAGCACTTGGCCCAGCGCCTTGGCGAGCGCAGATTTTGCAAACGGGCGGTAGCCATGATGACGCAGACGGAGCGGCGGAAATTTAGCGTCGTTCTCGATTGTGTTGCCTGCCCACATTGCGAATTGTGCGTGACGTTCAGAACGCCCCRCGGCTCGGAATTGGGGGAGAGCATAGCTCAACGGCTTTCGATCTCGTAGACCGTTTCCCCTCGTCGCCAAAATGAGCCAACCGGCCCGGCTGCTTCGGTGGCCGGGCTTTTCTATCCCGGCGCCATGAAGAATGGCTTCCCTTGAATATGAATGAACACAAGCCCAACGATAAGCAGTGCGAAGATGATCACGGTTATGACAGCGAACATCGCCAAAGCGTAGTTAAGATCATTCTTGTCATTGCCCATGAACCGCAAACGCAAGCTGAGGGGGGATGTTCCGGACGCAGAGGCGATCGCGGCGATCCCAACGATTGTCCCGCTGTACCGCGGTGGGCTCATTGCTTCGTCGGCGGCGTTTGAAATGCCTGGAACACCTTGGGAGCCAGCGCGTTTGCCTGATCAAATACACAAGGGGTTCGACATGAAAAAAGCGCTCTCCCGGCACGCTGGCCTTAGCCTTCATTGTTACCGTACTCGCTCCCGCCATTGCCGCTGATTACAAAGCTCACGATGTGTTACTGACCGTTTCCACGAACCATTGTGCTCGACCAAGTGGTTGTACGGGCGCAGGACTGTCGTCGTTGACGAGCGGGAGCCCGACGTGATCTTTCTGCCACATACCCCTTATTTCATTATGAACGGAGCGTACAGATGATGGCAGATGTAGTCGGCCGGTTGGCGGATGCGCTCAATGATTCAGGGCGCCGCGGACGGTACGTGATGAGCGGGCAGAAACGACGAAAGCCGGTGCACGTCCCCTGTGCACCGGCCTCGCTTTATTGCACGACAAGTGCCCGCCAATTGTCGTGCTTGACCGTTGTTCAGGTTCGCTTGGGAGGAGGTTCAACTTCGGGCCGCCGCTCTGATTAAGAGCACCGAAGCTGAGAGCGATTGTCTGTTCAGCCTGTCGAGGAATGGAATTAACTGATTTGCCCGACCAGATGAACTTATATCGTGTATTAGATCGTGCTGCTGTGTTACGGGTTGTAACACCGGACATGGCCGCCGCTAAAGCTCGGGTTCGGAAAGAAATCAGCAATTTGTCGCGTGATGCCGGGCGACGGAACTGCAAGGGGCTTCACCGCGTTAATATCGGCTCTTATGCCGGTGCCCGGCGGCCTCCCGGCTACCGGGCTTTTTCTTTTGCCTTTTCCCAATATTCCCCGGCCTGCCGCGACGCTTCGCGGGAAGTCTTTTCAAATCCGCTGTTCGGCATCGGCGGCCTCCCTTGGAAATTATGCGCCAAACCACCGTTCCATTTCCACAGTCCGTCCACAGGATGGTGATGGGTCTGGAACATCCTCCCTATCACGTCCGCGCCATCGTAGCCCGCAAAGTCGTTCTCGACTTCGCTTGGCCAGGTCAGCCGCCACTTTTAGCGCCGCTGATATTCAGGATGAACGGTCGATTTTCCCATTCATGGAACCTTGAAAATTCGCCGACGTTAATTGCTCAAGTTCAGCTCGGCCACTCGCCCCTCCCTTCGAGATCGCCGAGCATATTGAAAGCCCATTGCTGTTCCCCGAGCGATGGGCTTTCTTTTTGGACGCCGCTGGCCGAATATCCGCCGCGGCATGACGCTTCCAACGGCGGTCCGCTATCGTGCACCCAACGAGAAGCGTGCGCGGGCCATGCGATCGCAAGCCGACCACAAGTCGATCGGGTCTGTGATCCCGTGTCGATAGAAGCCAAGAATCTGCTTAGCCAACCATTCCTTTTCCGCCGGTAACTTCCCGCACCATGGCTGTGTCGAAATCGATCGGAAGATATCATCCAACAGGGAAGCTTCCTCCGCGGTGACCTCTCCCCACATTCTGACGCTCCGATCGCACACCTTTTTCGATGGTTCGGTTATGACCCTATGGGCTGCGCGAAGCAAGTGAAGCCCGACGCGGTCACCGACCCGCACCGCAGAACGGACGCCGCTCGCGCTCGCCAGCGAACAATACGGCAAAGCCGAATGACGCCTGCCTCTCGGCCGAAGCTCTGGCTTTAGGGAAACATTTATCGTTACTAATGTATTATGTGAGCCGACTCGATAGAGGGTTCGCAGATTGCCGTTTCGAAAGAAGATTGTGGAATTACATCAGCAAGACCCATGGCTGACATCCTTTCAGATATCCACCGGCGTTTTCCTTCTTCGAGTGAACGGCATTTCACGTCCAAAGCACCTCTTGCCTCGCGTCATGTCCGCGTTCGGCGACCAGAGCAGCCCAAACTTCCATTTGATCCGATGCCAGCGCGCATTGAGCCGTGCTTGGCGCAACTCGTCGACAAACCGCCCAAGGGTGACCAATGGTCTTTCGAGATCAAATGGGACGGTTACCGCATGGCGGTGCATGTCGAGCCACACCGTGTCCGCGTTCTCTCCAGAAATGGTCACGACTGGACGGATCGTGTCCCGTCAATTGTCGCAGAAGTGCGACAGATCGCCGGCACGATGATCCTGGACGGCGAAGCTGTCGTGCTCGATGACCAGGGACGATCGGATTTCGGCGCGCTACAGAAGGCGTTCGGCGGCCGCGGCGGCAAGGGGGCTTCGTCCAAGGTCATCCTCTATGCCTTCGACCTGCTTTACCTTGACGGACATGACCTGACAAAAACGGGATTGCACGAGCGCCGCGAAATGCTCGAAAATCGGATCGGCGGCCGGATCGGCGCGATTCGTCTTTCTGAGACGATCGAGGCGGACGGGGACGTGTTGTTCGAACAGGTATGTGCTCTCGGGCTTGAGGGTATCATTGCCAAGAACAGAGATCGTCCTTATCGATCCGGCCGCACCGGCGACTGGCTCAAGATCAAATGCGTCCAGTCGGAACGCTTCCTCATCATTGACTTGAGCAGTCGACCGCCGGTTTCGGCGGCGTGGGTCGGCGCTGCTGGGGGCGCGGCAGGGCGATCGCCTCGTCTATGTCGGCGGCGTCGGAACGGGCTTCACGGGCGCCTCCGCAACTGCGCTCCGAAAGCAGATGGACAAAATCGCGATTTCCGCACAGGCGGTGGACACCGGGAAGAAGCGGCCGAATGTGATATAGGTTCGGCCCGTGCTCGTCCCCGAGATCGAGTTTAGGGCCTGGACGAATGATCGCAAGCTAAGGCACGCGTCGTTTAAAGGCGTGCGAGACGGGGCGGACGCGGGGGATGTGTTCCAGAGGTGACTTGCCGTAGCGCCCGGGAGGGGCAGTCCCTCCACAGCGAACTTTTCAACACTCAGATCTATTTTACGCTTGTCGCTTGCTCGACCTGAGACCCAGCGGTCTTCGTGCTTCAACTCTATCTTGCTCCCGGCTTGCCGACCGCTAATCTTCTCCTAGGGGCGCCTCAATTAACGCGCTGACGCTGCCTATCCTGCTGATTGTGGAAGCCGAAGACTTCATCCTCGCTGTGGTCGAGAAACCCTAAAAGTACGGGGTTCGCTGCTGTCGGCGCATCGGACCCATAAGGTGCGCTCAACGAGATTGAACAGGATTGCTCTCGATTCAGCGCCTTGGTGATACGGCAAGCGCTTCAGAGGAAAATCTGCACGATCATCGTCACGGCCGCTGCCGACATTACTGCGGTCGCCAGCCAGCCGATCGCCCGCATTAACAGGGGTATGCGCAGATCGCCCATCACGTCCTCGCGTGCCGTCATCAGCATCATCAGCACCATGATCGGTACGGCTGCGATGCCGTTGATGATGGCGCTCCAGTAAAGCGCCTTGACGGGGTTAATAGGCGTGAAGTTCATTGCCACGCCCATGGTGGTGGCCAAGGCAATGGTCAAATAGAAGGCTCGCGCTTCCAGAGGCTTGCGGTCCAGGCCGACCGGCCAGCGCCGAGCTTCGCCCAGGGCATAGGCGGCCGAGCCCGCCAGGACCGGCACGGCGAGCAGACCCGTGCCGACAATGCCGATGGCGAAGATGGCGAAGGCAAACGCGCCAGCAACTGGTTTGAGCGCTTCTGCGGCCTGGCTTGAAGATTCGATCGAGGTCTTGCCGGCGGCATGTAGCGTCGCCGCCGTGGTGATCATGATCGCCAGCGCCACCAGGTTGGAGAACGCCATGCCGATCATTGTATCCAGGCGGATCCGCTCAATGGCGGGCTCGGCTTGCTCGGGCGCCTCAAGAAGCGGCTCCTTCTGAGGTTTCGCCTTGAGGTCTTCTACTTCCTGGGATGCTTGCCAGAAGAACAGGTAGGGACTGATCGTAGTGCCGAAGATCGCCACGATCATTTTGTAGAAGTCGGCATTGGACGAAAATGTCGGGATGAAGAGGCCCTTGGCAGCTTCAAGCCACGGAACTTTGACGACCATTACCGTCGCGAAATAGGTGAAGAGCGAAATCGTCAGCCATTTCAGCACGGCGACGTAGCGTTTGTACTTTAAGAACACCTGCAGGCCGATGGACAGCGCACCAAAGGCCACGACACAGAGTAAGGCAGGGCCACCGATGATGAGCTTGACCGCGTCTCCCATTGCGCCGATATCGGCGCCAATATTGATAACATTGGCCGCGAGAAGCAGGCCCACCAAACCCTGCAACAGCCAATTAGGATAGTATTTTCGCAGGTTGCCGGCGATGCCGCGGCCCGTGGTGCGGCCGATCCTGCCGCTGATTTCCTGCACCACGGTCATCAAGGGATAGCTGAACAACATAGTCCAGGTGATGCTGTAGCCGAACTGGGCGCCTGCTTGCGAATAGGTCGCTATGCCGCTTGGATCGTCATCCGACGCGCCAGTGATAAGACCTGGGCCCAAAACTTCTAGAAGTCTCGGCTTCGAGGGTTCGACGGCAGGATCGCGGGCAGATTGTGCGTCTTTAGACATGAAGGTTGCAACGAACGGGATCCGTCACGTTGACTGGATCCGATGATGTTTGTGCCGAAGGCCACAACCGGCCCTCAAGCGTGTGATACCGATGCCAAGGCCGCAATCTCTGACGCCTTGGAAATCGCGCCGACAGTGCGTTGTTCCAGCATGGCCTTTTGAAGGTCGTGCACCAATGCAACGAAGTCGGTCTCGGCTGCGGCAAACTTTGTCGGATCATCGAACGCGGCGGCAAGTGCGTCGGCCGCGAGTTTCAACATTCCGACAAGGTGAAGCACTTGCGGAGTCGGGCGGGTAAACCGAAGTGCGTTATCCAGCACCATGCGCGTATTTCGGGCGAAAACGCCACGGACCGCGGCGAAGTTTTCGAGCTGGGCCAAGGGAACGTTGAGGTAAGCGACAGCAATTCGTGACATGGCGATCTCCTACGAAATTGCCGCCTGTAACGTTCTTTGGTCGGTTTAGTTGCGGTACGCTATCGAACGAAGACACCCGCATGACAAAAGGTGAAATCCGCCGCCATCAGGATCACCACATTCTGGCCTGCCTTGACCACGACAGCTAGAACAAAGGCTGATTGACTCTGCCTCTTGTCTCCTCGATTCCAAATCAAGCCCGAAGCGAGGATCCGGCTCCGCTCCGACGCTACTGCTACATGCGGAGCAGGGGATTCTTCAAAGCCCAGATGCCTTGGTGAGATTGATGCGGAAGCGGTCGCGCCGCCGCTGGTATTTGCGGGTCATTTCGGCGCTGGCATGGCCAAGTTGTTTCTGCACGTATCGTTCGTCAACTTCGGCGGAGGAGGCGAGACCGGCGCGCAGCGAGTGGCCGGAGAATTTGAAGCCGCGTTCACTTTCGCTCAAATCACCGCGAACGCCGGCGGCCATCGCGGCACGTTTCACCAGACGCGCCACTTCCTTGTCGTTCAATCGGTCGGGGCCGACATCCTTGCCTTGGCCGCGGACGCGGCGAAACAGCGGTCCTTTTACGATCCGGGCAAACTTGATCCACATCTCGACGGCGACGATGGGGCAGGTGGCAGCGGAGGAGCCGCGGCCGATCTCGACCTCCCGCCAGCCGGTTTTTCCGCGCAACGTCAGCAGCAAGCCCTTCTCCAACACCTCGATCCAGCCCGAAGAATCTTCGGTCTGGTCGCGACCGAGATCGAGCCCGACGATTTCCGAGCGGCGCAGGCCGCCGGCAAAGCCGATCAGCAGCATGGCGCGATCGCGGAGCCCGCGCAGGGTGCCCCGGTCCAATGTATGGAGCATGGCGATCAGGTCTTCCGGCAGAATGGCTTCCTTCTGCCGGGGAGGGGCTGCGTGGGTGTTGCGGATGCCGGCCATCACCGTGGCAATGGCGCGATCTTTGCGATCTAGTTTTTGGCCGCCGCGCTGCGAACAATTCCAAGCGATCGCCGAAAGCCGCCGCTCGATCGTGCAAACGGAATTGGGCTTCATGTCGCGTTCGGCCGTTCCTGAAGCACAAGCGGTGATGTAGAGTCCGACGACCTGCGGATCCGGGGGAGGGGAGCCAGGTTTTGCCGCCGGCACCAGGCCGAAAAATGCTTCCAGTCTGAGGCGTAGGCTTTGCGGGTGTTGGCGGAGCTGGCGGCCTCAACATAGCCGCGCGCCCGCTCCGCCACCTGTTGCAGATGGGCGGGCAGCGAAGCATTTGCCTGCGGAAGAGGGGAGGGGAGCCCGCCGCTGTGCGTTGGGGTGCCGGTCGACGCCTGCGGCGCGGAAACATCGTCACGGCCGCCGGTGCTGTCAGACGCAGCAGAATTCTCTTGGACGTGATTTTCGCTGTTTTGCTCGAAGATTTGGCTCATTTCTCTATAATGACAAAAACGTCCGATAATGCAATCTTATCGGTCGTTATTTGCCGCCGACAGGCTGTGCGGTTTACGGTCACAGCGATGGCATAAACCGCACGCGTGTTCTCCGCCCGGCCACATGGATTCGTTCGCCACGCCTTTCGGACGTCGCCGGCGTGGTCCGCCAAGTTGCCCGGCTGGACATTGGCGCCCGGGCGCGAACCGAAGTATGCCGACGGCGCCTTCCTGGCCCGCATTGCCTTGAAAATGTTGCATGATTTCGAGCGCGCCACACCAGTCTGGGCGGCTGCTGGCGCGCCCCTCAGGCTTCAAAATGCGCCGCAGCGGCCGTGCGGCTGATGCCCGCAACACGCGTTGCGTGACGCGCTTTTGCTCACGGCCGCCGGCAACGATCCCGGCCGGCCGGAATGGTGTTTTCGGCCTACAAAGAGGTCACGACTCAAAAACCCGGCTTTTCGTGGAAGGCTGTTACTGACCTGACCGATCTTCTGGGCCTGGCGTGCGACGACCGGTCGACGGCAGCCGCCAACCATGCCGTCGGCTGCCGCCACACAGTCACACTTGGCGAATTGTCGAAGATCTTTGGCAAGGAGGTGCCGTGTGTAGGATGTTCCGGTGTGGTGTCTGTGTCTTCGCGCCCATCACTTCAGCCCGGAAAGGTTGCGGCGAAGCACGTCTGAAAACTTCTTCAATCCACCTTGCTGAAGGGTCTCCACGAACACGTCGACCGACGGCGTCGTCTTGCGCAGATTGTGGCGCGCACGTTTGATGCTGGAGATCAGCGCGCCTGGAAACGCAGCATGGAGGTCGGTCAAAAATCATCCGGCGACTGACTGGCCACGCCGTAGGGGCGAAGTTCCGGTGCTGGAAAATGCTTGACGTTCCAGGTGACGATGACGGAGGCTTTCCCAGCGATGGCGGCCGCGAGCACGTGCCGATCGCCGGGGTCTGGTAGCTCGAGATCCGCGACCAAAGGGCGATAGTTTGTCACGTCCGCGTCCGGCAGTACGGCCTTCATCCGGTTCCGAGTGGCGATCAGACGTTCGATCGGCAACGAAGGCGTGTTGGCGGCAAGATTGCGCATCCATTCGTCATGGATTTCGTCGGTCCAGCGCGCCTCGACGAGGCCGTCAAAGGCGCACTGGATCAGAACGTTGCGCAGGTGGAAGGGATAGAGGACGCAGGCATCATAGACCGCAAATGGGCAGTTTAGAGGCCATGGGTCTGGATCAGATCCTCGGTGTCTTCGGCAAGCGAATTCATCGCGGCCTGCCGGGCGTCCAGCCTGGATTTCAACGCAAGCACATCCTTGAGAAAAGTGCGGCGGTGTTTGCCGACATAGCGGAATGGCAGATCGCCCCGGTCCATGCGCAGGACGACGAGTGGCCGCGAGATACCGAGAATGGCCGACGCTTCGGTTGGGCTCAGTTCCTTGTCTTCGGCTAGCACGGCGACGCGCTCGCCACGCAGCATGTGCGCCAGAAGCGCTTCAACGGCCGCGGCGGCCGAGGGCGGGATCATGAGCGTCTGTTCTCTTCCGCCTTCGTGACGAACATGGAGTTCCAGCCTGTCGCCCGCAGTTAGCCTCGGCAAGGGCGAAGCTGCCTTGCGGTCGTGATCCGACAATCCGGCGAAATGAACGATCTGGCTAGCCATAGCGAAGTCTCCTTGACCGCCAATATAGTGCGTATGGCCCGTAACTGCAATAACTGAAAGCCGGCACACCGGACGCGGTGGCGATGCGGGTTACCAGGTCGCCACCGACACTTCGAGGTCAGGCGGCTTCCCAAACCTGATTCAGGATCCGCGCCGCGAGCGCCGCCTTGTCTTGCGGCAGGAACCGGCCGTAGTGCTCCTGCACGACATCCGGGGTATCCTGGATCGCATAGCTTGCTTGCTCGTAGGATCCGGTCTGCTTCAAGATGTGGGTTGCGAGAATGTCCCGAACGTTGTGCGGTCCATGCGGCAGCAGGCCCTTGATGGCGCCGCGACCGGTATAAGGATTGTAGATGCCGTAGCGTTGGATGATCGTCCTCCATGCTTCGTAAAATTTCGTGGAGTCGTAAGCCGCATCGTAGCTGGTCGTCTTCACGGTCTTCACGAAGAACGTGCCGGGATCCTTCGCGCTGCCGAGCAACACGCCGCGATGCCGGTCGATATAAGCCTCGAGATATTTGTAGAGGTCAAGCAGGTCTGGGAGGATCAGCCGGAACGGCTTTTGCCCGAAAAACGATGAGCCGGAATTCTTGAAGGCGACGGACGGGATCAACACTTCCCAGCCACGCTCGCGATCGCTCCAGCGTAGCTCACCGCACTTCATGTCTTCAAGCCGGCGCTCGGACGTCGGGAAATCACCGCGCGGGCAGACGCGAAGCTGGCGGAGGTTCTTCTGCCGAAGTCCCAGATGCAGTCCTAGCCGAAGCATCAGGAAGGACCGGACGGCTTCCGCGGCCGGTCGCGGATAGCGGTTTTCATCCGGCATGCGCTTCAGGATCTCGTCGGTGATTTTGCGATATTCCGCCAGCGGGCTCTCCGCTTCGAGAATCACCATGATCGGCTCGAACGGATCGCGATGCACGCGCATCACCCGTTGAACCTCCCTGGAACGGTTGGCGGCGTGCCGATGAAACGCATCACAAGCGCCGTGCCAGTCGCGCGCGGCGAACTCGATCTCTTCCGGTGCAATGAGGCCTTCGATTGGACTGACATTCTTGAGAAGCTCCGGATGCTGGCGGAGCCAGCCCACCTCTGCCCGAGTCAGAGCTTGCGCCACCATCAGCATGTCCTCTTCCCACTTGGTGTAGAAGCCGCGCCGCTGTTCACGCCATTGCAGGTACCAGTCCCAGACGCCCGGGAAGATCAGCAAGCCGAAGGTCAGCTGACTGAGCGGGACGCCGCGGCCCTTGACGATGCCGGCGGGCGAGGCAGCGAGCGCGCCGAACATCAGGCCGAGATGCTCGATCTTCTGGGAAGCGGTTTCCTCGCCCCACACACCATTGCGCTGAAACCCGATCGCCGTCAGCGTCGAGGTCTTGAAGCGGATCAGGTCCGCCATTTCCATCGCCAGCCGCGGCGGCGCGTCGACCACGCCGGAAACCAAGTCCGGATCTTCGAACGCTTCGTCGGCGCCGGCGGTTAGGGCGAATGATCGCGGAGACAAAGATCCTCTGCCATAGGTGACACCCGGAAAGCGGACGGCATAGCGCTGCTTACTCGCCGCCGCCTGGTAGCGGCGATAATCGGTCGAGCCGGAAATGATGACACGCTGCACCCAGTCGATGATCTCCTCGCGCCGGGAGAAGGGCAGGCTGCCAAAATCATCGGGCAGATGCCAGGCCAGTCGCCGCCGCTCTGCGGGGCTGATGTCATCCAGGTCGTGGCCATGGAGCGACCGTGATTGGTGCGGCAGCTTGGCCTTGAAATATCCTGGCGTCAGTCGGTACCGCCGCTCGATCCGGGAGAGGATTTCGAAACTGGCAATGGATCTGGGCGCGCGTTCACCTTGGATCCACGACAACAGCGTCTTGTCGTCGAAGGTCTCGCCAAGGCGAACGATCGCGCGGTAGAGCTGCCAATAGCTGTCTCCGAACCGGCGCATATGATAGACGAGCGCGTCCTGAAAGCTTTGCGGGTCGTCCGCCGCTTCGAAGAGCGGCTCCGGGAATTCCTGGATCGGCTTTGGCTGCGGACCTCGCGGCGTTGAAGCGGATTGGGCTGGAGCGTCATTGCCGCCCATTCGTCGAGGCTTTTGGGTGGACGATGTAGTCGGCGCCGGCGCGCGTTTATCGCGCTTGTGCGATTGGGTTTTCAGCTTTGACGGTCGGACGTCCTCTGACGCCGGCGGCATCCCGAGCCACCGGATGATCGCATCAAGGCCGGGGCGCAGCTGCCTTTTCAGCTCCGATGTAAGGTCGTCATCGATCCCGCAGGCGCTCGCGATTGTAGCCCAGTCAATCCGACCACTCAAAAGCGGTGGCGACTTGCGGTAGATGATCAGGCTGATGAGGTAGGGTCTGATATTCTCCAGGACTTCTTTCGATGCGACTGGCGCGATGCGCACTTCGCAGAATTCCGAGATTTTTCGTTGAAAATGACGTGAGGAAATGTCTTGTTTTGGCATGCTCGCATTCCATTGTTCTCGACCCCAATGCCGAGGGCGAGCGGAAATAGGCGCTGTCGTTTAACAAAGGATGTATCGCATAAGTTGGAGTACCATTTAGACAAGCGCTCACCTGTCTGAAACGCACGCTAACCCACCTGCGTTGCTAGTGCAGATCGACCAGAGTGTTACGGGACGAACTGTCGGATAAATTATCTATGTATAAACGAAGTATGCGAATTAGCCCTGCCATTCATGGAGAATTCAGGACGGCTGTGTTATATATGAAGATTAGATCGTATTTCCAGTGTGGCTTTCGATAAGCAATAGTTATCGATGGTTAGATATCGTTCCCGCAAAAGCAGCCTGTAATGAACTCTAACTATGAGATAGCGTTCGTTTAGCAAATCATTTACCATGATTTCAATGTCTTACGATTTGTCGAAATTGCCCATCTCCAGCCTGCTGCGGCCGATTTCGGACGCGGGTTCCGCGCTGGCGCGGCTCGACGAGCGCATCGCCCGTTCGCCGGTTGGGTGGGGATGGATCGAACGATCGCATTTCGCCGACGCTTGTGCCTCGCTGTGGATCGACGGCGAGCTCGTCCACATGGAAGACCTCGTGCTGCATGACGCCGGCGCCGACATCCGCGCCCCCACGCACGAACTGACGATTGCCCGCGACGTGCTGCGCACCCGCCGGCGGATCGCATCGCAGCCTGCCGGCTGGGCGCTCAGCCCCGACGGTCTGCGCAGCCTCCGCGGGCACGACTTCGTCGCCGGCGCGCCTGCAGCATCACATGGCGCCGACGGCACCGTTGCGATCGACGCCGGCGAGCTGGACAGCAGCGCGAACGGAGGAGGGGAGGGGGAGGACCGCGATGATGGTGCCAGCCCGCTCGACGCGGAGTTTGCCGCTATCGATGCGCTGTTGGCCCGCTCCGACGCGGCGATCAAGCAAGCCAAGACGCCCGGCCGGGCTCCGGCCAAGGATCCGTTTGTCTATGATCTCGATTGGGACGAGGATGAACGGCTCGGTGAATGGCAAGCCGTCCTCCGCGAGCTCGACGGATTTCCACCCGTGCTGCAGGCGATTGTCGCCCTCGATGCCTGGAATGGCTTGGAGGTGCTGCAGCATGCACCCTGGCTCGGCCGGCCGCTGGCAGCATCATTGCTGCGTCAGGCCGGTCTCACCACGGCGGGGCATCTGGTAGCGCTCAATCTTGGGCTCAAGTCCATACCCGTCGATCGACGCCGACATCGGGATCGCGAGACCCGGTTGCTGGCGATCGCGCAGGGGCTGAGCGCGGCCGCGGAGTTCGGTCTGAAAGAGCATGACCGGCTGACCCTCGCCAGGCAAGGCATGGAGCGGCGCGTGATCGGCCGGCGTCAGTCGTCCAAACTGCCGGAGCTGATCGAGTTGGTGCTCTCTCGGCCGCTAGTGTCGGCCGGCATGGTCGTCAAGGCGGTCGGGGTGACACCACAGGCGGCGATACGGATCGTTGGCGAGCTCGGTCTGCGCGAGATGACGGGGAGGGGGAGGTTTCGGGCGTGGGGGGTTCTGTGATCGTCGGATCGAAGCTGATCGCTGCGATTCCAGATAACTGACGAGAATTACGACTTGGCCTCGGTCGTAAAATCGGCCAATAACTGTGCTTAGGGGACGCAATGATGTTAGCCACGAATGACCAGGAAATCAGAGCCGCGCTTCATAAGAAGAAGCTGCGCTCATACCAGAAGACCGGCGATGTTATCATTGTCGACGAACTTGGTTTGTCCCATGCCAAGGTAAGGATCGATGTCGCGGTTATATCTGCGGAAGTCCATGGTTTCGAGATCAAAAGCGGCCTCGATACGCTCGATCGACTTCCGGGGCAGCTGGAGTTTTATTCGAAGGGCCTGAGCAGGCTCACTCTTGTCTGCGCAGACAAGCACCTGGCAAAAGCAGAGAGGATCGTCCCTGACTGGTGTGGGCTGATCAGTGCCGAAAAAGGTCCGCGAGGCGGTATTGCGTTTGAAACAGTGCGACGCGCTCGCGCTAATCCATCTGTTGATGCGATTGAAGTTGCTCACTTGCTTTGGCATACAGAAGCTGCCGAGCTGCTAGCAGGGTTCGGGGCGTCCCCGCGTGAACTCAAGCGAAGCAGGCTGCAGCTTTACATCGATCTGGCCGCCCAGATGCCGATCGCTGACTTAATTACAGCGATTCGCAATTTTATGGTCCAGCGCCCGGCGTGGCGAGATCAGCCAGCACGTGCATGATGTGATGGCTGATGCCATTCTCCTTCCAGCGCGTAAGATTTGAGGGTGGAGCGAGTTTCTTTGCGCACAGGTCGATGTACTCGTCGCCTGCTGAAAAGTGAGGACCGCAAAACTGACCTGATTTAAGAATACTGTCGCAATGCGAGTGCATCTGTCCCGGGTCGGCTCTGAATGCTCCACCCTTGCGAACATTCCATGTGTCGCCTGCCGTATAGACAAGCTTGCCCGCGGGCTTCAGCATCCGCATGTCCTGAGCGGTGAATTCCGGGTGGACGATCGTGTAATCTCCAAAGTTCGGGATACGCCCAATCCCGGCAAGTTTGGCGCGCAGTGTTTTGTAAAAGACCCAATCGTGCCGCGGCAGGTGTCCACCCGGTTTGTCGATGCCTAGTATCTGAGGAAACCCCGTGCCGATCACTACCAGAGAGCGGTAGCTTGCCAGAGCCGACACATTCTCCATCGCCGCAATCATGCCGTCAGCGAAGTCTGCGTACGGTTGGAAATTTGGCGCACCGAGATCGATGATAAGGTCAGTATGCTCTCGAGTGAGACCAATCGACGAGACCAATGCGATTAGTCGCGCATCGAAGTTGGGCTTCATAACGTGCTCGAGGCGAGCTCGTATCCCCGCGCCGAGCTTGTCGATCGCTGCGATACCGGCCACCACAACATTTACAGCCGAAGGAGCGTCCAATGACGTGATTGGCACTGCCCTGGATCCGAAACGCCGGATTTCCTCGAATACGAACGACATAGGCGTGCGGCCATCTACCATGCTTGCGCCGGCGATATTCGTATGGACGTCAATCCATGCCGCCCGCTGCCCCCATTTTTGCTGGTAACGCTTCGGGAAAGTCTGGACCTGCTCTTGAACCGTTTTCTTCGGTCGAGCTTCCTCGAAATCGTATTCCGGCTCGGGGACAAGTATGAATGGAACGACGGACTGTTTTGCCGTGTCACTGAGGCGGAACAGCGCCTGGTATTCGCCTTGGCGCCACCGCAATGACGGAACGTACATGCTGGGAGTTAGCTTCATTCCAACATTCCCTCAAACTGGGTCCGGACGGTGCCTGACCCGACCAGATTGCTGAGGAGTCGATAATCGTTTCTCTCCTTCCTGATCCTGCCGACAATGATACTTGCGCTGACTCCGAGCTTCTCTGCATCGATGAGCACCGCTTCTTCCGTCAGCGCAAATCGAGATAGGCACTTGCGCCAAGCATCTTGCGGAATGAGATGATCCAGGGAGAACTTGTCCGCGTCCTCCTCATACTGGTCACCTTGATGACCATACTCTTCATCGAAGAAATCGAACCGAAGAGAGTTATAAAGATGCAGAAAGACGTGTCCCAGTTCGTGGAACAACACGAACCAGAAGTTATCAAGGCGATCGAACCGAAGAGTGAGTGCCACAACGGGATTCCCGAATGGAGCGACCATTGCCGCGCCATCGAGGTATGTTCCAGGAAGATGACTTTGGACGACCATGCCAATGCCGTTTCGACCGAGAAGATCCCTAGCCTTGCGTGGTCCGTCGCTATCTTTTGTGAGTGCGACCAGCCGACCCAACCATCGATCGTCGAGAGTAAACTCTCCTATCAAACCAGCTTTGAAATCATCGTTTGCCTTCTGAAGTACACGTGCTTGCCACGCCAGAAGAGCGTGCTCGTTCGGTGCGTTGCCACTATGCATCTTCTTGCGGTGAAGAGCCGTCGCGAACTGCGGCCCGGCGACTTGATGAAACCAGTCGCGAGCGGACACCGCCAGGTCATTACCGTGGATCCACCCGCGTTTGGCCATCTCTCGAAGTGGGAACTTGTTCCATTCAACGGAACCCGCGTTAGACCAAGCGTAAATCGCCCCTTCCGATCGTTCCTCGCCCGCTCCGTAAGACGCAGAGACCCGAACTCTCAAAATACTTGCGACGTCCATGAGCCGTGCCAAGCTGGCGCTCATGTAGTTGGTTGCCTCGTACCGCTGCACTTGCTGCGCTTTCAGACCTAGACTCTCAGCGAGATCTGTTTGCGACAGGCCACTTGCGATGCGCGCCTGGATCAGAACGCGAGGCAGGTCCTCGAAGGCGAACTCCTCCGTGAAACCAGCAGCCCCGGATTTGAGGAAATCGTATTCGGCCATCTCTCGCTGGATGTCTGCGATTTGGCTTTGGAGCGCGTCAGACTCGACTTGTTTCAACCAATCGAGCGTGCCTTCGCCAACTCGGTCAGCCAGCGCCGCGTTTCTCAAATTGTTGAGCTGTTCCCTCGATACTGCGTATTGTCTATCACTGAATATCATGAGCTAGCCTCCGAAGGATCGTCGCATCCGTCATGATCGAAACTTCAATAATTCCCTTTTTCCCCCCCGAATGTTTCTCTACTTGGAAAAAATCCAAAAACGCTCTTCCGGAGCCGGCTTCAACGAAGCTCGATGGGAAAAACTCTCCCCCGAAACGGGCCTTTTGTCGGGCTCTGCCGTCGCTGAAATCCTTGAATACGGGATCGAGGACGGTGTTTATGACGCCGGCCGGATCCCAGCATGCGTCGTAATCACCAGGGATGGGTTTCGCAGTGACGAAGCTGCCGTCCAGATAGATCCTTGAACAGCCAGCCTTCACCAACGCGGCGCCACCGTCGACCAAACCTGCGAGAAGGGTACGGCGCCGGTCGTTATATCCATACACGTCACGGATTTCATCAAGTGTTGCAAGATGAATGCCACTCGGCAGCACATCCCATGGAGATCCGGGTACGGAAATGAAAGCTGGAATCATGGTTACAACAATAATGTTGTAAGAGAAGAAATGCAAGTGGCAACTTATCCGAATGCCGACGGCGTCATATTTTCGGGTGCCGCCGTCCGATTACCCGGAACCTCTGCGTGCTCAACTTGATGCATGCCTCCCCGTCAGGTGTGAAATTCGAGGGCGTTAGACATACGGCGTCAATATCGATCCTGCGCCAGGGCTGGGCCGGGGCGCATCTCACCGCTGTCAATCTCGGCCTGAAAACCATTCCCGTCGATCGCCGCCGCCATCGCGATTGCGAAGCCCATTGCTGGCGATCGCCCAATGGCTGTCTGCGGCTGTCGAGGTTGGCCGAAGGCTTAGCGCAGGATTCCGCCCCCTCTGCAACGACCCCTTTGTGACCTTTCCTAGGGAAGCCGAGGAACTTATGCCCACACCTAATCCGAAGTTGTTTGTGTGTTTCGGCGTGGAATATTGACCCCTCTGGCGGGGTGACCGGCGTCCAATTTTGACCCCCCTCCTGTTTTGTCTGACCATCCGTCTTTTGCTGGCGGATGGAGGGGGAGTTGAAGCGAGTGGATACGATTGCGCGTGTTCGTCGAGCCTTCCATGTTCAAGGCTGGTCAGTGAAGAAGATCGTCCGGGAGCTGCATGTGTCCCGCAACAC
>NZ_JBFUFF010000075.1:0-34465 GCF_056403555.1 Rhizobium sp. P2_G2 | reverse complement strand
AGTTGGCTCAACATGGTCGAGATCGAAATCGGCGTGTTGCGCGGCCAATGTCTTAACCGCCGCATCGAAAGCCACGATCGCCTCATCGCCGAAGTCGCCGCTTGGGAACACCGACGCAATCAAAGTGGAGCCCGCATCAAATGGATGTTCTCAACCGAGCAAGCCCGCGCCAAACTTGCCAAAGCATACCCAAACCCAATCGCCAAAGAGTCATAATCTCTGTGCAGAGGTACTAGTCAAACACCCGCTTCACCGTCGAAATGCAAGACAGATCCTTGAGCTGAGCCAGAATGTTGCTCAGTTGCCGCAAATCCCAGACTTCGAGGTCGAACTCCATCTCGGTAAAATCCGGCGCGACGCGAACCATCGACAGCGTGCGGATATTGACATCGGCGGTGCCGATGGCCTGGGCGACAGTGGCCAGCGTGCCCGGTTCATTGAGCGCGTTCACATGGACGCGGGCCATGAAGCGGGTCTTGTTGGCTTCGTCGAGATCCCAGCGCATGTCGATCCAGCGCTCCGGCTCCTCGTCGAACTTCGACAGTGACGGCGACTGGATCGGATAGATGGTGATCGTGTGTTTGCCGTCATGGATGCCGACGATGCGGTCGCCAGGCACCGCGCCTGAAGGCGAGAAACGCACCTCGATATCGCTGGCAARGGCGCGGAACGGCCGATGGCGCTCCTGTTCGCCGGCCAGTTCGGCTGCCTCGGTGACCGGCTTCTGCCCGTCGGGGATCTTGAACATCATGCCCTGCGCGCCGGAGACGGCAAACCAGCCCTCCTCGTTGCTCTGCTTCACCGTCACCCGTTCGTCCTGGTAATCGGGGTAGACGGCCTTGAGCACGTCGAGCGACGAGAGCTCACCGCGGCCGACGGCGGCGATCGCGTCTTCGACCTCCTTGTGGCCGAGCCGGTGCGTCGCCGGCTTCATGATTTCGCGCGAAAAAGCTTTGCCAGCGCGCTCGAACGTGCGTTCGAGGATGCGTTGGCCGAGGCCGGAATATTGCTTGCGGATGGCGAGCCTTGTGGCGCGGCGGATCGCCGAGCGGGCCTTGCCGGTGACGACGATCTCTTCCCAGGCTGCCGGCGGCACCTGCACGCCGGAGCGGATGATTTCGACTTCATCGCCGTTTGCCAACCGGGTCACCAGCGGCATGATACGGCCATTGATCTTGGCGCCGACCGTGGTGTCGCCGATATTGGTGTGAACCGCATAGGCGAAATCGATCGGCGTGGCGCCGCGCGGCAGCGCAATCAGCTTGCCCTTGGGCGTGAAGCAGAACACCTGGTCCTGGAAGAGTTCGAGCTTGGTGTGCTCGAGGAACTCTTCCGGATTGTCGCCTTCGGCCAGCGATTCGATGGTGAGCCGCAGCCAGGAATAGGCATTGGATTGCAGGTTGGTGCCTTCCCGCGCCTGGGTGTTCGTACCATCCTTGTAAAGCGTGTGGGCGGCGATGCCGTATTCGGCGATCTCGTGCATGCGGCGGGTGCGGATCTGCAGTTCGATGCGCTGCCGGGCCGGGCCGACGATCGTGGTGTGGATCGACTGATATTCGTTCTGCTTCGGCGTCGAGATATAGTCCTTGAACCGACCCGGCACGACGCGCCAGCGGGTATGGACGATACCGAGCGCACGATAGCAGTCGGGGATCGCGTCGACGATCAGGCGGAAGCCATAGACATCCGAAAGCTGCTCGAAGGACAGCGATTTCGACTGCATCTTCTTGAAGACGGAATAGGGCTTCTTCTGCCGGCCCTTGACCCAGGCATTTTGCAGACCGTTGGCGGCCAGCAATTCGCTCAACTCGTTCTCGATCTTATGGACGAGGTCGGCATTGCGCTCCGACAGTTCGGCAAGCCGTTTCAGGACGGTCTTGTGAGCCTCCGGATTGATGTGGCGGAAGGCAAGCTCTTCCAGTTCCTCGCGCATGTCCTGCATGCCCATGCGGCCGGCGAGCGGCGCATAGATATCCATCGTCTCCTCGGAGATGCGCAGCCGCTTTTCCTGCGACATATGGTCGAGCGTACGCATATTGTGCAGGCGGTCGGCCAGCTTGACCAGCAGCACGCGCACGTCGTCGGAAATGGCGAGCAAGAGCTTGCGCAGGTTCTCCGCCTGCTTGGCCTTGCGCGAGACGAGGTCGAGCTTCTTGATCTTCGTAAGGCCCTCGACGAGACGGCCGATATCCTCGCCGAACAGCCGGTCGATCTCGTCGCGGGTAGCGCTCGTATCCTCGATCGTGTCATGCAACAGGGCAACAGCGATCGTCGACTCGTCGAGATGCATGTCGGTGAGGATGGCGGCAACCTCGAGCGGATGCGAGATATAGGGGTCGCCGCTTGCCCGTTTCTGCATGCCATGCTTCTGCATGGCATAGACATAGGCCTTGTTGAGCAATGCTTCGTTGACGTCTGGCTTGTATTTCTGAACGCGCTCGACGAGCTCGTATTGCCGCATCATTGAAAGACTGCTCCGGGACCAAGTTCGCTTTACGCAATTCCCGACGGAAAACCGCTGGACACTTTTCCTGGAATTGCTCTGAAATAAAAGAAGGCGCCAATCATAGGATCGGCGCCTGATTCCGCAATCGATTTAGCCAGAGTGGCGTAAACTTTCAGAACGATCAATAGTCGTCGTTCTTCTCGGGCGGGACGAGGCCTTCGATACCGGCAAGCAGTTCTTCTTCCGACATCTGGTCGAAATTGACCACTTCCGGCTGATCGTCTTCCTCATCGGCGGTGTCAGCCTGGTTTTCGGCAGCAAGCAGGGTCGCGGCATCGGGTTCCGGCTCGTCGACCTCGACATGTTTCTGCAGCGAGTGGATCAGGTCTTCCTTGAGGTCGTCGGGCGACAGCCTTTCGTCGGCGATCTCGCGCAACGCCACGACCGGGTTCTTGTCATTGTCGCGGTCGATGGTGATCGGTGCACCCTGCGAGATCAGCCGAGCACGGTGGCTGGCGAGCAGCACCAGTTCGAACCGATTGTCGACCTTATCAATGCAATCCTCTACGGTGACGCGGGCCATAGCCTGTCCTTCTAAACGTTCATCATGTCAGGTTATCCGGCGAGGCGTTATCCTCTTATCGCGACGAATTCAAGGCATGAAATTCCAGACACACGGAAAAAGCCACGATCCGCTCATAGGCTCATCGCCGGCTTCAATCAAGCCAGAGAGCATTCGATACCGCGGAAGTTGCAAATTTTCTAATAGATCCATCCAGTCACGACAATTAGAATGTCACCTGCTTCAAGGGATTTTTGCCTATTGCCAACTTCAACTTTAGACCGCAACCTGTTTAAGATTTTTTAGCATTGTGCGATCCAAACCAGAAGACTTACGTATATCTGCCTGATTAGGCGCAAATTTCCCTTGGAAAGTCCGATATTGTGTTTTAAACAGCATCGAATATGAACGGTTGGTAAAATATCTGATCCCCAGGAATACAGCCGAAATATGTAGCCTAATTTTATGATGATCTCTGCGCTCCCGCAACCTGACAGGAAAAAGAATGTTTGATCCTCGCGAGAAAATTGCATTATTTATTGACGGTGCCAATCTTTACGCTGCGTCTAAAAGCCTCGGGTTCGATATTGACTACCGCAAACTGCTGAAAGCATTCCAGAAGCGCGGCTATCTGCTTCGCGCTTACTATTACACGGCGCTGATCGAGGATCAGGAATATTCCTCGATCCGGCCGCTGATCGACTGGCTCGATTACAACGGCTACAAAGTGATCACCAAGCCGGCAAAGGAATTCACCGACTCGCTGGGCCGCCGCAAGATCAAGGGCAACATGGATATCGAGCTGGCCATCGACGCGATGGAGCAGTCCGAAGTCGTCGATCATCTGGTGATCTTCTCCGGCGACGGCGATTTCACCACGCTGGTCGAAGCATTGCAGCGCAAGGGCCGCAAGGTCTCGGTCGTCTCGACGATGTCGACCCAGCCGCCGATGATCGCCGACGACCTGCGCCGCCAGGCCGATCATTTCATCGACCTGATGACGCTGAAAGGCGAAGTGGGGCGCGACCCGAGCGAGCGTCCGGCGCCGGCGCGGGCAGCCCAGGTGGATACGTCGCAGGACGAGTTCGACGACGTCTGAGGCAGGTTTTTCGTTAGAGATCAAAAGGCGCCGCGAAGGCGCCTTTTCTGTTTCTGGGGTCAGGCGGCCTTGTGTTCCGCAGCGGCCATGATCATTTCCTCCGCCTGCTCCTGCCTGCGGGTCGAACCGCCTATCCAGGACATCAGCGCCGAGCCGATATAAAGCAGGATCGAGATCGAGAATGCGATCTTGATGCCAGTCATGAATGGCTCGGCCAACAGTTCGGGGAAGAAGCGATTGCCGGTGATCGTCGCCACATTGGCGGCAGGCAGTGTGTGCAGCGCTGCCTGCGGCACCAGTTCGCCCATCGGGTTATAGCCGAGGAAGGCGGCAAACAGGCTTGCGACCGGCGGCTCGGCGGCAACCTTGGCAGCAACGTCCAGCGGCAAGCCCTGTGCCATCAACTGCGTCTGCATGACATGCGGCAGGCTGAGCGCCAGGCCAATGATCATCAGGCTGAAGAACACGCCGATCGACAGCACCTGTCCGGCATTGGTCATGGTGGCGCGGACGCCGGAAGCCTGGCCGCGTTCACCGGCCGGCACAGCATTCATGATCTGCGTGCCATTCGGCGCCGCGAACAGGCCGGTGCCGACGCCATTAATGAACAACAGTGCCGCGAAGACCGGATAGGAGAAATCGGCGTCGAGGAACATCAGGCCGAGGAAAGCGACAGCGCCGACCAGCATGCCAGCCGCCGCGAACATCCGCGAGCCAAAACGGTCGGCGAGCGTACCGGCGACAGGACCCGAGACGAGGATACCCAGCGTCAGCGGCAGCATGAAGATGCCGGCCCAGAGCGGCGTCGATTCGAAGCTATAGCCGTGCAGCGGCAGCCAGATGCCTTGCAGCCAGACGATCAGCATGAATTGCAGCCCGCCGCGACCGATCGAGGCCAGGAGGTTGGCAGCGACGCCGGAGGTGAACGGCCGGATGCGAAAGAGTTTCAGGTCGAACATCGGCCGAGCAACGCGGCTTTCGAGGACGAGAAAAATCGCCAGAAGCACAAGCCCGGTGATGAGTTCAGCCAGCACTTTCGGGCTGCCCCAGGCCATCAGCGACGCGCCATAAGGCTGGATGCCATCGGTGATGGCGACAAGGAACAGGATCAGGCCGACCGCAAAGGTGATGTTGCCCCACCAATCGAGCACCACGCCGCCCTTCGGAATCGCCTTGTCGCGGAGACTGAGGAACCCCCAAAGCGTGCCGGTCAGGCCGATCGGGACATTGATCCAGAAGATCCAGCGCCAATTGATGTCGGCCAGCACGCCGCCGAGGATCAGGCCGACGAACTGGCCGATGATGATCGCCATGGTGTTGATGCCGAGCGCCATGCCGCGCTGATGCGGCGGGAAGGCATCGACGAGGATGGCGGTCGACGTCGCCGTCAACATCGCACCGCCGACGCCCTGCAAGATGCGCATCCAGACGAGATAGGCGGCGGCGCCATTGCCGGTCGGCATGATGCTCAGCAGCACGGCGGCGAAGGTGAAGATCGCGAAACCTATATTATAAATGCGCGCCCGCCCCATCATGTCCCCGAGCTTGCCGAATGTCACGACCAGCACCGAGGTGACGACCATATAGCCCATGATCGTCCAGAGCAGTGTGTTGGTATTACTGGGATCGAGAGGCTTCAAATGGATGCCGCGGAAGATCGCCGGCAGGCTGATAAGGACGATGGAGGCATTGACGGAGGCGGCGAGCACGCCAAGCGTGGTGTTGCTCAGCACCATCCATTTATGGCGATCACCATGGGCAGCTATCATCGAGGAACTCATTGCAACGGAAAACGGCGCCGGAACGCAGTTTCCAACGCACAAAAAGTAAGACTATCTTACTAATATTTTGATGATTGTAAAGTTCCCGACTGCCCTGGACGGTGAAAAAATGCCGCGACGCGAAATATCCTGTGAGCGCGCGCAGCATTCGCCAGAAAGTTGCACCATTAACAGTTTTCAGTGAGAAAAAAGCGTCAGCCGCGATCTCTCAGCAACCGGCCCTTCTCACGGTTCCAGTCGCGCTCCTTCTCCGTCTCGCGCTTATCGTGCAGCTTCTTGCCCTTGGCGAGCGCGAGCTCCAGCTTGGCGCGGCCGTGCTCGTTGAAATAAATCTTGAGCGGGATCAGCGTCATGCCCTCGCGCGCAATGCCAATACGCAAGCGGTTGATTTCCTTGCCGTTAAGCAAGAGCTTGCGYGGCCGGCGCGGGGCATGGTTGAAGCGGTTGGCCTGCAGATACTCGGGCAGGTAGGAATTGATCAGCCAGATTTCGCCCTTCTCGTCGCTGGCATAGGATTCGGCGATATTGGCCTTGCCTTCGCGCAACGACTTCACTTCGGTGCCGGTGAGAACCAGACCCGCTTCGTAAGTGTTGACGATTTCGTAATTGAAGCGGGCCTTGCGGTTCTCCGCGACAATTTTTCCGACCGTGGTCGGCCTGCCTTTGTGTGTCATGTCACATTAAATCGGCATGCCGAAGCGCTTTATCAATAGCGGCTTCGACGGCCGGCTCCAGCGTTGGCACCAACGGCGAGCGCACGGTGCGGCTCATCCGGTTGAGGCGATTGAGCGCATATTTGGCGCCGCAGACGCCCGGCTCCATGAAGATCGCCTTGTGCAACGGCATCAACCGATCCTGATATTCCAGTGCTTTGGCGAAATCGCCGGCAAGTGTCGCTTCCTGGAATTCGGCGCAGAGCTTCGGCGCGACATTGGCGGTTACGGAGATGCAACCGACCCCACCATGGGCGTTGAAGCCGAGCGCGCTGGCATCCTCGCCGGAGAGCTGGACGAAATCCTTGCCGCAGGTGATGCGCTGTTCGGAGACGCGCTCGATCTTGCCGGTCGCATCCTTGACGCCGACGATGTTTTTATAGGTTTTCGCCAGATGGCCCATCGTGTCCGGCATCATGTCGACGACCGAGCGCGGCGGGATGTTGTAGATGATGATCGGCAGGCTGACAGCTTCGGCGATGGCCGAGAAATGCGCGATCATGCCCTTCTGCGTTGGCCGATTATAATAAGGAGTGACCACGAGGACTGCATCCGCTCCCGCTTTTTCGGCGTGTACGGCAAGTTCGATGGCTTYGCTTGTATTGTTGGAGCCCGCACCCGCGATAACCGGCACGCGCTTGTTCGCCGTCTTGATGCAGATCTCCACCACGCGTTTGTGTTCGGCATGCGAAAGCGTCGGCGATTCGCCGGTCGTACCGACCGGCACAAGACCGGTGGACCCTTGCGAAATCTGCCATTCGACATGCTCGACAAATGCGCCCTCGTCGACGGACCCGTCATCCTTGAACGGCGTCAAAAGGGCGGGAATGGAACCCCTGAACATCAAACAACTCCTGATAGGGCGACGAGCCCATGCTTTGGCCGCAATCCTGAATTACGGAAAGCAGGGACATTATCGAAGGCGGCTTGGGGCGGCAAGCGCTATTCGCGCGGCTTTTACCCGGCTTTTGCTGATGGGAAAAGGCGGGAAGTCCAGTTTTTACCATTGATTAACCAGGCAACGGCAAGATTTGCCGGACGAACAGCCGGGGCGGCGAAATGAAACAGGCGCTCATCGCGATCATGGTTTGCACCGCCGGCTCCGCCGTGGTCTATGCCACGCTGTTCAGCCACGGAGCGGTCAGTCGCATTCTCCCTAGCGAAACCGTCACCACACTTGTCCTGAAGACAGCCAAGAGCGATCGGCTCGCCCGCATTGCGCACCAGACCACGGCGGAAGTGGACAGGACGCAAACCACCGCGGCAGTCGACAAAGCGACGATCCAGCCCGATACGAGCACGATCACCTCCGACATCGAGACTGCGAAGCTGACGCCGCCTGCCCCGAGCGAAGCCTTCCAGCTTGGACTGCAGGCACTTTCCATCCGCGACAGCTTGAGCGCAATCGCCCAGCGCGACGGTTTGCCGAGCGGTTCGATCGAGCGGCTGGCGCTGACCTGGGCGATCGCTGCTTCCGGCCAGGTCGCAGTCCCCTCCTCCGAGCTGATCGCCGACCGCGACTTGCTGCGCGGCTGGCCGGCAATGGACGATATCCAGGAAAATCTCGAGCAGGCACTCTATCGCGAGAATACAGATCCCGAGCGCGTGCTCGCGGCTTTCGGCGACCGCATGCCGGTCACGCCGGAGGGCACTGTCATCCTGGCGCGCGCGGCTGTTGCCAAGAATGATGTGCCGCGGGCGGGACGCCTGATCAAGGCGCTGTGGCAAAGCAAGGCCTTCGATGCCAAGCTCGAAAACGAAATCCTGGTCGAATTTCCCACCCTGCTCGACAATGACGACCACAAGCGGCGGATGGATTATCTGCTCTTTGGCGAGAAGCTGACCCAGGCCAAGCGATTCGCGACCATGGTGAAGGCCGATTCGCTTTATGCGGCTTTTGTTGCGGTCACCAATAAAGCGGGTGACGCTCGCTCAAAGCTGAAGGCCGTCGAGAAAGCCTGGCAGGATGATCCCGCTTTTCTCTACGCATCGGTGAAGCGGTTCCGCCAGACCCGGCAATATTCCGATGCTGCCAAGCTGCTCGAGACGGTGCCACATGATTCTGTCACCCTCATCGATCCCGATGCCTGGTGGGTCGAAGCACGTATAGTCAGCCGCGGACTGATGGATCACGGTGATGCGAAGGCGGCCTACAAACTGGCGACGGCGCATTTCGCCGTCTCGCCGGACGATATCGCCGAGGCGGAATTCCATGCCGGCTGGTATGCATTGCGAGGGCTGCACGATCCTGGCTCGGCCGAGACTCACTTCCAGAACATTCTTGGCGCCAGCCGCAAGGCGCACGACCAGGCCCGAGGCTATTACTGGCTCGGCCGCGCGGCGGAGGCCGGCGGACCGGGCGATGCGAAGGATTTCTACAAGAAGGCGGCGGACTATCCTGCCACTTTCTACGGCCAGTTGGCCGCTGCCAAGCTCGATACGCGAATCGAGATGAGCCGCTACCAGCCGACTTTGGCGATCGAGGATGCGTTCTCACGGCGGCCGGAAATGCAGGCGATCGCGCTCTTCGAACAAGTGGGCGAAGCGAGCCGGGCTCGGCGGTTGACGCTCGCCTTCGCACGCGAACTCTCCAGCCCGACGGAATTGCAGGCTCTGGCCGAAGTCACGCTCAGGAATCACGGTCCGTCGCTGGCACTGGCGGTGGGCAAGGCCGCCATGCAGCAGGGCCACGATCCAGGACTTGCCGCCTTCCCGCTCGGTGCCATTCCCGATACGGCCGACATTTCCGGTGCGGGCAAGGCCCTGGCCTATGCCATTGCGCGGCAGGAAAGCGCATTCAATCCGTCCGCCGTATCGCCGGCCAATGCAAAGGGGCTGCTGCAGCTCATGCCGGCGACGGCCAAGAAGGTGGCGAGCCGCTATCAGATGGCTTATGCCGAGGACAAGCTGATAGACGATCCCGCGTTCAACGCGACGCTCGGCTCGCATTATCTCGGCGAGCAGATCAGCAAGTTCAATGGCTCCTACATTCTCACCTTTGCCGCCTACAATGCCGGGCCGAATCGTATTCCCCAATGGATCAAGCGATACGGCGATCCGCGCGGCAAGCCGATCGACACAGTGGTTGACTGGATCGAGAACATCCCCTTCACCGAGACGCGCGATTATGTGCAGCGGGTGATGGAGAATTATCAGGTCTATAAGAGCCTGCTCAACGAAACTGCCGATATCAGCAGCGATTTGACGGCGGGTTCGCAGTAGTCGCAGAGCTTGAGGCAGAGGTCCGGCTTCAGTTCGATCGGCTCGCCAATGGAATCGAGTACCAGGCAGCGAAGGACGACACGCCAGGTAATCCAGGACAATCCCACTGAGATCGATTGCCCGACCGACCGCACCTCGGCGGCAAAGATTGGCCTGTCTGTCGAAGGTTCATGCGTCGGCTGGACATGCATCGGCTCACTATCTCAACGATGAAACGAGCCCTTGTATTCTTCTTCAATCAAAGGCGAACGCGATTCCCTCGATATATCCTGATGACGGAAAGAGAGGAGCTACAATCCTCCCAGACGCAAAAAGACCCGGCATTGCCGGGCCTTTCTGTCGATAATCCCTGAGGATTAGAACGAGCGCTGGAAGCGGAGCATGCCAGTCTTGACCTTGCTGCCGTCCTTCGGATCGGCATAGGTGCCTTCGAGCAGAACGGAGAAGCCAGAAGCAACCTGCCAGCTGACGTCGCCGACCAAGCGCCACGAACCGTCGTCCCAGAACTGGATGTCCTTGGACAGGGTGATGGTGTCGGTAACCTTCGCCTGCAGACCAACGATGGCGCTGAAGCCTTCGTAGTTGAAGTAGATGTTCTCGTTGCTGTTCGACCACAACGGCATGAAGCGCACACCGAACATGCCGAACTGACCAGCAACCAAGCCCTTCAACGCAACCGACTTGTCGGATTCGTCGTAGCCTAAGCCACCCGCAACCTGCCAATCGCCGAAGGTCGCAGTCGCACCACCGGAAACGTCCGGCATGTACTTGTGACCCTTGCGAACCGGGTTCGTGTCGGCTTCCGCCTTCCAGAAGTTGCTGGTGTTGTGCTCTTCCGGCGTGTAGTATTCATCAGCGTCGTTATCGAGCGAGATGAAGGCCTTGGCATTGCCGAAGTCAACCGTGTAGCTGATGTACTGACGCGAGTCCGGGAAGTTCCAGTCCGAGTCGTAGTAGCCACCGTCATCGGTGAAGCCGCCGTAGCCGAAGAACTTCGCCCATTGCGAGTCGAAGTTACCGAATTCCAGGCCACCGATGCCGAAGATGTAGTACCAGTTCAGACCCTTGGAGTCGTTGTTGACCTGGTCGCCCTGGATGCGGATCCAGCTGAACACGGTACCCCATTCGGAGTCGTTCTTGGCTTCGACATCCAACTTGATGCGGCTATGATTGTCATAGACGGTGGTTGCGTCGCCAACCTTGCTGATGCGCTTTTCGTAACGCAGCTGACCGCCAACCTTCAAGCAGGTTTCGGTGCCGGGGATGTAGAAGAAGCCGGTGCCGTAAGCGTCGCAGACCTTGACATATTCCATGGGTTCCGGCTCAGCAGCGACAACAGCGTCGGCAGCCTGAGCACCGGAAACGACCGCGAAAGCAGCCGCGGAGCCGAGAAGAAGGCTCTTAATGTTCATTTCTGACCTCCAGTCAAAATGTTTCAATCGGGTATGGGTCTTATTTTCGCTGAAGGACAGCATTCCCTGCCCCACCCCATTCACTGAAGAGCCGGGGTTCCCCGCCGCTTCGAGAGTGATCATAGACAGGCCGATTGGTTACGCAACGAACTTTCGCCAAAACGGAAAGCTTGGCGCCGTTCTTCGATCCGGCATGTTACAAAAATGACACAAGATCGGCCGCCCCAAGGCGAAATATTGACGGCACGTTAATAAGAGCTAACTATTCGTAAATAAATCATGAACTTAAACAGCGCGCACGATGGCCGCGGAACGGCATTCAGACCACAACACGACCCCTGAATGGTGCGGGAGGCGCGGAAACATCCATCACAACGCACGCGCTCCGCCAGTCTTATGTCATGTCGAATGACACGGCTGCGCTCCAACTCATGGCGGGAATCGCCAAGCCCGGAAAGATGGAAAGGCCCGATAAGGGCCTTTCCCGCCTAAATCCCCTAGAGGATTAGAACACGCGCTGGAAGCGGAGCATGCCAGTCTTGATCTTGTTGCCGTCCTTCTGATCGGCATAGGTGCCTTCGAGCAGGACGGAGAAGCCGGAAGCAACCTTCCAGTTGACGTCGCCGACCAAGCGCCACGAGCCATCGTCCCAGAACTGGATGTCCTTGGACAAAGTGATCGAGTCGGTCACGTTGGCCTGCAGACCAACGATGGCGCTGAAGCCTTCGTAGTTGAAGTAGATGTTCTCGTTGCTGTTCGACCACAACGGCATGATACGGAGACCGAACATGCCGAAGTTGCCGGCAACCAGGCCCTTCAACGCAACCGACTTGTCCGATTCGTCATAGCCGAAGCCACCCGCAACCTGCCAGTCGCCGAGGGTCGCAGTCGCACCACCGGAGACGTCCGGCAGGTACTTGCGGCCCTTGCTGGGCGCGTTGGTGTCGGCTTCCGGCTTCCAGAAGTTGCTGGTGTTGTGCTCTTCCGGCAAAGTGTATTCATCGGCATCGTTGTCGAGCGAGACGAAGGCTTTGATGCTGCCGAAGTCAGCCGTGTAGCTGATATACTGGCGCGAGCTTGGGAAGTTCCAGTCAGAGGTATAATAGCCGCCGTCATCGGTGAAGCCGCCGTAGCCGAAGAACTTCGCCCATTGCGAGTCGAAGTTACCGAATTCCAGGCCGCCGATGCCGAAGTAATAAAACCAGTTCAGGCCCTTGGTGTCGTTGTTAACCTGGTCGCCCTGGATGCGGAGCCAGCTGTATACCGTACCCCATTCGGAGTCGTTCTTGGCTTCGACGTTCAAGCGGATGCGCGAATGGTTGTCATAGGTGCTTTCGGCATCGCCGACCTTCTTGATACGCTTTTCATAGCGCAGCTGGCCGCCGATCTTCAGGCAGGTTTCAGTGCCCGGGATATAGAAGAAGCCGGTGCCGTAAGCGTCGCAGACCTTGACATATTCCAAGGGTTCCGGCTCGGCAGCGACGACAGCGTCAGCGGCCTGAGCACCGGAAACGACTGCGAATGCAGCCGCGGAGCCGAGAAGAAGGCTCTTGATATTCATTTCTGACCTCCAGTCAAAAGTTTCATTGGAAGACCGGACTTTGTCGCGAAGCGACTGCCCCTGCCCGGCCCCCTGCTTTTTAGAAATCGGATTGCTTCCGATCTCGACCGGCAATTTATCGACGGGTCCGGACGAAACCAACGAGATTCCGTTGAAAATCGGAATTGTGACAGATCGGCCATAATTCGCGTTGTAAATTTAACACATATTCTATAGATATAATAAACAATAAAAATCGCACGGCCGACAATCACGCAGGCGCGTACGATCCATAGTCAATGCGACTGAAATTGCCGCCCCAGGAAGACACCCCTGCTTCCCTGAGCCAAAGTCCACAGCCATTCGGCCTCAGACAGGCGCCGCCCCTAGGGAGAGGGGCCTACAGAACTTTTATGAAACTGATATGACAATCGGCGGGCTTTAATACCGTGTCCCGCATTTTAGCCGTCATTTCGGATGATGGTCGTCGACCGCGCGAAAAATTGCGCAAACCTGAGAAGAATTCCATTCAGGACTGAAAATGTCGCGGCGTCTCGGTTCGGGTCAAGCTTCGGCCCGAACCGTGCTGGTCGAGATTCGATTCGAAGGGAACGCGACGATCGAATGGTCGGCCACCGGACGCTCGATGGCCAAGCGGAGGGATGGCGTGTCTACTGCTGAGGCCTGTTGCGCAGGGCTTCCGCCTCTGCATAAAACTTCTTTTCCCATTCCTTGTGATTGTCGAGGCCTTCGCGGATGAAGGGCGTAAAGATCGCAAGGTTCATCAGCGCCCAGTTGACGAGGCGTGCGGGAAACCTGAGCGGCTTGACGAAGTCGACAAACAGCACCACGCGGGTCTTGTCCGTATGGTTCCATGCCTCGTGCTCATAGGCATCGTCGAAGATCAGGACCTTGCCCTCGTGCCAATGGCAGATCTGGTCCTTGACGCGAATAGCGATCCGGTCGGTCGATTCGGGCACGATCATGCCGAGATGCAGCCTGAGCACCCCATTATAAGGTCCGCGATGGGCGGGAAGGTGCTTGCCGGGTTCGAAAATGGAAAACATCGCCGTCTTGAGACCGGGTATCTTCTGGACGGCCGCCCAGGTGTCGGGGCAGGCGCGGATATTCTGCTCCGATTTGATTCCGAAGCCGAGCAGGAAGAATGTCTTCCAGCCGCTATCCTTGGAAATCGTCTTCACGTCGGTGGAAATATCCTGGAAGGACGGCAGGTCCCTCTGGCGAATCAGGACCCGGTCGAGTTCGGCGCGAATCTGCGGCCAGGCTTTTTCGACCTCCACGGCCCAGGGAAAGGTCGCATTGTCGTAGACCGGCGGATTGCCGAGCACGGCATATTTGAAATTCAATCGCTCGGCCCAGGACACGATGCCCATGAAAAAGCGCGTGACCGCACTCGGGCGGTCCATCGGCTGGATGCCGCTGGTGCCGAAAGCCTGGCCCTCGGCGGATTTTGCGGGGGAAGTCTGGTTGGCGCTAKCCTCTACCATCGGGGCTCTCCAATATGCATGCTAGATACCGACATCGAAAATAGCCGCCACCGGACGGTGGCGGGCGAGACCCTATTTAAGCCAAAGCTGCCGAAGGTCAATCTCTGCCCAGTGCGTGATATGCCGCCGACGCGCCAGGATCTGGTGCGGCCGAGTTGATCGGTCTTCATCTCCGGAGCACCCGGCGTCCCCTGCCCCATGCTGCGCGATGCGGAACAGAGAGCATGAGACAAATAGCCAGCTTTTGCACACCGGGCACATTGCCCCGTCATTGATTGCTTCAGAAAACTCGCCCATTTTGACTTCCGGTGGAATACATAGATTCTCACTGCCGGCACGAGATTCAACCGTGATCGCCGTTCTTGGTTAGCCGATCATATAGGTGCAAAGCAGTCACCCTCTGAAGTCGGCGAGATGCGGCGACGGGCCCTGGAATATCAGCATCAACCACAACACCTGTTTCGTCGTTGCGGCCCGCGAGCGCCCTTGAAGCCCGGCCGACCCGGCGCTCAGACGCCCGCCGCGATCAGAGCCTTGATATGCCGCATGTCTGAGCCGCAGCATCCGCCGACGACGCGCAATCCGGGGAGCCGCTTTGCCACTTTAGCGTAAAGCGCGCCGAACTCCTGCGGGTCACCGTCATCGAGCTCGGTGGCTTCGTCAAGTTCGGCATGGCTGCGGCGCGAGGCGTTTGGCCGGACCATGCCAATCCGGTTGAGCCAGCGCGATGGCAGATGTTCGCCGAAGTGCTCGGGATGAGCGCAGTTGATCCCGTAATAGCGAACGTAGCCGCCAGTCGCGGCCTCGACCTCGCTGAGCGCGGAATCGAGGTCCTGCCCGGTCGGCAAACGCCCGTCGGTCTCGACCGTGAATGAGAGTGCGAAAGGCAGGCCAAGGTCGCGCGCCCTGTTGACCATGCCGATGGCCTCGCCTGGATGGGTGATGGTGAAGGCCGACGCGACGTCCACACCTTCCTCGGCAAAGGTCTCCAACTGGGCGCTGTGCAGGCGGGCCGCTTCGGTCGGTGTCAGAAGCTGCTCGGGTGCATAGCCATCGCCTGCCGGCCCGAGCACCCCCTCGATCAGGATATGGTCACGCCAGGGATGGGCGCTCCGCAGATTGCGGGCGAAGGCGATGGCGCGCCGGTTGACGTCCCGAATCCCTGCGTCATCGAGCCCGAGCTTCGACCCCCAGCCGCCATTGGCGCGCCAGGTCGGCGTGCCCAACACAAAGCCCCGACCCGCGACCTGGGCCAAGTCGAGATATGAAACCGCGTAGCGCCGTAGCATCTCGCGCCCATCTGGGCTGTCGAGCAGGACGAAGGAGGCGAACAGCGGCATTTCGGCGCCTTCGTGGAAGATCAGGTCTGTCTCCATGCCTCCGTCGCTGATGAATGGGTCTGGCGACGAAAGCAGGCGGTCAAGTATACCCATAATAGCCTCCCCCAAAGAAACCACTGTAGCAAATTCCGGCGGCGTGGTCGAACTTGGTAGCTGGGCGGGGCCGACGTACCCCACGCCGCCGCCGACCGGGCGTCGGACTTGGGCGAAGTGCCGCGCAACCCACCTGGAACAGCACCCGAGGCGGCGCGTTTTCTTCACACCGAATTAATGCGGAAAGGTTTCGACATGAAAGCGCTATCCGGCATACTGGCCCTGGCCATCATTGCTACCGCACTTGCTCCAGCCATCGCCGCTGATTCCAGAACCTCAGAATGCGTTACCGGCCGCTTCCACGAGCCATTATGCTCGGCAAAGCGCTTGTGCGGGACCAGAACGGTCGTCATCGGCGAGCGGGAGCCCGATGTTATCTTCCTGCCACATGCTCCGTACGTCGTAGTGAATTGGCCGCGTGAATGATGCGAGTGCCGCTGTCCTGAACTTGCAATAGGGGCAGCGGCATTTCTACGCCTGGCGGAATCACCCCTTGTTCCCAGCGGCCTTTCGCGCCTTCGCCTCTTCGCGCTCTCTCTTTTTCTCTCTGTTCGCCGCAACGAACTTGGCACCGAGTCCAGACGATTGCGATTGCACCCCAATTCCCATCGCCTTGTCGAGATCGTCTCTGTACCAGAACTTCCGACGCGTCGTATCGACCACCCGCGGTTCAGGATAGCCGTTGCCGACTCGATCGAGGAAATCCTCGACGTGCTTCTCGCCAACATAGCCGGCCGCCATCTCTGCCATCATGCGCGGCAGCCTACTGCCTGCGGGAATCACCGACGGACGACGCGTTGCCATTCTTGACCTGCCGGATATTGAGGTGAACACTCACGCAAAATTGGGACTGGAAATGGGACCGAAAATATTTCGGCAGAATTATCGTTTAAAATCAGAATGTTGAAAAAGTTCTGGCGGAGAAGATGGGATTCGAACCCACGATACCCTTATGGGGTATACTCCCTTAGCAGGGGAGCGCCTTCGACCACTCGGCCACCTCTCCGGTGTGGACGGGGATAGACAAGCTCTCTGCAGAGATCAAGTGTTTTTCGCCACATCGTTTAGAATTCGACATCATCCCGTCAAAGACGACGCCGCAAATCGACGGCTCGGGAATGGTTGAGCGGCGGCGCGCTTCATTCTATCACTCGAAGCGAAGCCAACCAGGATCGATCATGCAGCCCTATTTCAAGGACGAACGTCTTCTTGTTTTGCCGATGGCGATCGCCATCCTGTCACTGTTTTTCGAACATTCGATTCTGGGAATGGGCAAGGCGGCGAGCCTGGCTGCAGCGCTTGCGCTGATTGTCGCGATCATCCTCGCCTCGGTGCGGGTCGCCCGCCATGCCGAGCATCTCGCCCATCGGGTCGGCGATCCCTATGGCACGATGATCCTGACATTGTCGGCGGTCCTGGTCGAAGTGATCATCCTTGCCATCCTGATGACCGGCGAGAAGTCGCCTACCCTGGTCAGGGATACGATCTACGCGGCCGTCATGCTCGACATCAACGGCATATTGGGGCTCGCGGCGCTGCTCGGCGGGCTCCGATTCGGCGAACAGCCCTACAACAATGATTCGGGCAAGACCTATAGCGTCATGATCCTGACGGCGATGGGTGTGTCCATGATGGTGCCGGAATTCGTGCCGGACGCCAAGTGGCACTATTATTCCGCCTTCACCATATGCGCCATGCTGCTGCTCTACGGCCTGTTTCTGAGGATGCAGGTGGGGCCGCACAGCTATTTCTTCAGTTATGCCTATGAGGATGAAAAGGAGACGGTGCCGGTCGTGGACGTGCCACCGCCCGAACAGCAGCGGAAAAAGAAGCAAGACGTGCCGATGGGATTTTCGGCCGGCGTGATCGTCGTGGGCGTCGTGCTGATCGGCCTGCTCGCCGAATCGATGTCGGCATTCCTGGGTGCGGGGCTCGAAGGCTCGGGCGCGCCGCCGGCGCTGATGGCGATCGTGGTTGCCGCGATCTCGGCGGCGCCGGAAATCCTCACCGCAATGCGGGCGGCGCTGCGCAACCGCATGCAGGCCGTGGTCAACATCGCACTCGGCGCATCGCTCTCGACGGTGATCCTCACCGTGTCTGCCATGGAGGCGATTGCGCTGATCAATGGCCAGCCGCTGTCGATGGGAATGACGGCGGTGCAGACCGTCATGACGGCGCTGACGCTGATTGCCGCCGCTATCAACCTCAATGACGGCGAAACCAATGCCATCGAGGGCATGACACATTTCGTGCTGTTCGCCACTTTCTGCATGCTGACGGTGGTTGGATTGTAGCGGTCCTTGCCTGAGACACGCGAAATTCCTATTTGTGGCGCAGAGGTATTGACCATGCTGGCCTTCGACAATTCCTATTCTACCCTGCCCGACCGTTTCTTCGCCCGGGTCAAACCGACGGCGGTCGCCGCGCCGCGGATGATCAAGTTCAACCACGCGCTGGCCACTGAGCTCGGCGTGGATCCGGCGCTGGACAGCGATGTCGGCGCGGCGATTTTTGCCGGCAATGCCGTGCCTGATGGTGCGAACCCGATTTCCATGGCCTATGCCGGCCACCAGTTCGGTACGTTCGTGCCGCAGCTCGGCGATGGCCGGGCGATCCTGCTTGGCGAAATCATCGACAGTCACAGTGTTCGCCGCGATATCCAACTGAAGGGCGCCGGCCGCACACCCTATTCGCGCGGCGGCGATGGCCGGGCAGCGATCGGGCCGGTGCTGCGCGAATATCTGGTAAGCGAAGCGATGCATGCGCTCGGCATCCCGACGACAAGGGCGCTCGCTGCGGTGACCACCGGCGACGATGTCTATCGCGAGACTGTGCTGCCGGGCGCGGTGCTGACGCGGGTCGCGGCCAGCCATATCCGAGTGGRCACTTTCCAGTTCTTTGCCGCGCGCGGCGATGTCGAAGGACTGAAGGCACTGGCCGATTACACGATCGACCGACTCTATCCGGATCTGAAGACCGACGCCAACCCGTATCTTGCTCTGCTTCGGCGGGTGGCCGAACGGCAGGCGTCGCTGGTGGCGCGCTGGCTCGGCATCGGCTTCATCCATGGCGTGATGAACACCGACAATTCGTCGATTTCCGGTGAGACGATCGATTTCGGCCCCTGTGCCTTCATGGACGCCTATGATCCTGCCACAGTGTTCTCCTCGATCGACCGCGGCGGGCGGTATGCCTACCAGAACCAGGCCGGCATCGCGCAATGGAATCTCGCGCGCCTCGCCGAGACGCTGCTGCCGCTGATCGATACCGATGGCGACAAGGCGCTGGAAGCCGCCAACCAGGCGGTGATGGATTTCGCCAGCCTGTTCACCAAGGCCTGGTTCGAGGTGATGCGGAAAAAGCTCGGCCTTTCCTTGGAAGAGGATGCCGACGGCGAGTTGATCCAGTCTCTGCTCGACCTGCTGCAGGCCAATGAGGTGGATTTCACCCGCGCCTTCCGCGCGCTTGCAGAGGCAGCCGAGGATGAGAGTGCTGAGATTTTCCTGGCGCTGTTTGCAGAGCCGACCGGCCCGCTTCAATGGCTTGCAGCGTGGCGGGTGCGTGCAGCGCGTGAGCCGATGAACGGCCCGGAGCGCGCCGCTGGCATGCGGGCGGTCAATCCGATCTATATCCCGCGCAATCACCTGATCGAGGAAGTGATCCGCGCGGGCGTCGAACGCGATGATTTCGCACCGTTCGAGACCCTGCTCGGCGTGCTGACGCGGCCCTATGACAAGCGCGCGGACGTGCCGGAGCGCTACGAATTGCCGGCGGAGCCGCAAGAGCGGGTGCTGAAGACATTCTGCGGCACCTGATCGGCCGATACTGGCAGATCATTGAACCGGCATCCTATTCCGCCGGGCATGGCCTTTGGAACCTCCTGATGGACGCGACGTTGACCTATGCAAGTCCAACAGGAGTCGTAGCCATGCAGAATGTTGAAACACAGGTGCATCCGGAACAGGCCGGCAAGCTCGGCTTCACGGTGGAATTCGTCGGTGAGACCGGCGATATCGTCTCGGTGTTCATGAAGCAGGACGGCGAAAGCAATCTCAACCGCCTGAACGCCGTCGACAAGGCCCGCAGCCTGATGACCGAGATCGGGGCTATGGATGAGAATGTGCTTGCCTCGGCCGAATGCAGTGACGAGGAATGCGCGACACATCTGCGTAGCGCCCGCGCCGTCGGTGACACCGCGGTGATGGAGGAACAGCTCGACGAGGGCCTTGAAGGCTCCTTCCCGGCCAGCGACCCCGTCTCGATCACGGTCAGCACGGTTTCCGGCCGCCACAAGAGTGCGGATCAGGCGAAGGCCGAAGAAGAAAAGGCCGCCAATTAAATCAGCCGACCGGCCGTGGCTTGAGAAGCCACGGCCGGTTGCAATCTATTCTGCCGGTTCTCAATCTCTATTCCTCAATGGAAATTCCGCCCTTCGGGCATGACGTTGCTGGCCATTTCGGCCTGATCGCGGATTTCCTCCTTCTTTTCGATAAGCGTTTTGATGCGCGGTACCTTTTGGCGATGATCGCGTGTGCCGCGCAGCAATTCGTCGGCTGGCGAGAGCGTCGGAATATCAGGATTGTCAAGGAGCAGCTTCGAGAGATAGCCGCTCAGATCCTCGATATGCTCGGCGACAACATGGATGACGCCGTCCGCCCTCTGCAATTTGCCGCGGACACTCACCAGCCGCGAGCCCATCACCACCGGCCGATAGATGCCGAACACTTTTTGCCAGACAATGGCATTGGCGATGCCGGTTTCATCCTCCAGCGTCATGAAGATCACGCCCTTGGCCGAACCGGGCCGCTGCCGCACCAGCACCAGGCCGGCGACCGTGACCCGCTGCCCGTTGCGCGTGCTTTCCAATGTCGCGGTCGGCACAATGCCCATCCGGTCGAAATCCTGCCGGAGAAAAGAGACCGGATGCGCCTTGAGCGAATGCGACATGGTCTTGTAATCATGCACGACATGCTCGCCCACCGGCATGACCGGCAGGCTGACATCGGCCTCATGCTCCAAGAGATCGTCGCCGGATTTCTCGAACAGCGGCAGGCGCTCGGCAGCACTTTTCTCGTCGAGCGCACGCACGGCCCAAAGCGCGGCGCGGCGGTCGAGCCCGATCGAACGGAAGGCATCGGCATCCGCCAGCCGCTCGATCGCTGCTCGTTTCAGACCGGAGCGTAGCCAGAGATCGCGGACCGATCGATAGCCTTCGCCGCGGTTTTCGACGAGAAGTTTGGCGTCATCCTCCGAAAAACCCTTGATGCGGTGGAAACCAAGCCGCACGGCTTTGCGGGTGCGGATCACGCCTTCCATTTCGCGATGGCGGGTATGGATACGGGTGGAATCGAAAGCACCCTCCTCGAGGTCGGAATACCAAGTGGAATGATTGATGTCCGGCTCGTGGACAGTGACGCCATGTTCACGGGCATCCCTGATGAGCTGGGCTGGGGCATAAAAACCCATGGGCTGGGCATTGAGAATCGCGGCGCAGAAGACATCGGGATAGCGGGCTTTCAGCCAGCAGGAAACATAAACGAGAAGAGCGAAAGAGGCCGCGTGGCTTTCCGGAAAACCATATTCACCAAAGCCTTCGATCTGCTTGAAGCAGCGTTCCGCAAATTCTTTGTCATAATCACGCGCGACAAGACCATCGATCATCCTTTGCTTAAACATATGAACCGTGCCGGTCCGTTGGAACGTCGCCATGGCACGACGAAGCTTGTCGGCCTCTGCCGGAGAAAACCCGGACAGGATGGCGATCTGCATCGCCTGTTCCTGAAAAAGCGGAACGCCAAGCGTCTTTTCGAGAATCACCTTGAGTTCTTCACGGTGATAATCAATCGGCTCTTTGCCTTGTCTCCGGCGCAGGTATGGATGGACCATATCGCCCTGGATCGGACCGGGTCGAACGATGGCGACCTCGATCACCAGATCATAAAACTTTCTTGGCCTCAGGCGCGGCAGCATCGACATCTGCGCCCGGCTTTCGATCTGGAAAACGCCGAGCGTATCGGCGCGGCAGATCATGTCGTAGATTTCTTGCCTTTCCCTCGGAATCCTGTCCATGCCAAATGGACCAGTGTCGTAGTGACGCTCGAACAGCTTGAAGGCCTTGGCGATGCAGGTGAGCATGCCAAGCGCCAGGACGTCGATCTTGAAGATGTCCATCGCATCGAGGTCATCCTTGTTCCATTCGACCTGATATCGGTCTTCCATCGCAGTGGGCATGATCGGCATGACCTCGTCGAGCCGATCACGGGTAATGATAAAGCCGCCGACATGTTGCGAAAGATGGCGCGGGAAGCCCATCAACATGGCGGAATGATCCAGCACCTGCCGCATCACCGGATTGCTGATATCCAAACCGACGGCTTTGACATCGCGCTCATCAAGCGCCTCGGAGGACCAACCCCAGACCGTGCCTGAGAGTGCCGATTGCTGGTCATCGGAGAGACCAAAAGCCTTTGYCGTTTCACGACCGGCCGAACGCGCCCTATAGTTGATGACGGTGGCGGCGATGCCGGCATGCTCAACGCCATATTCGCGGTAGATATATTGGATGACCTCTTCGCGTCGTTCATGTTCGAAGTCGACGTCAATGTCGGGCGGCTCGGCCCTGCTCGTCGAAATGAAGCGCTCGAACAGAAGATTGGTCATCATCGGATCGACCTCGGTGATGCCAAGACAATAACAGACGGTGGAATTGGCCGCCGAACCCCGGCCCTGGCAGAGGATATCGACTGAGCGGGCAAAGTTCATGATTTTCCAAACGGTCAGGAAATAAGGCTCGTAGTGGCATTCACCGATCAATTCGAGTTCATATTCAATTTGCTTGTGGACCTTCTCCGGCACGCCCTTGGCGTAACGTCTCTCCGCCCCTTCATAAGCAAGCCTCCGCAAGCTCTGCGCCGGGGTCTCGCCAGTAACCGTCTCGTCCGGATATTGATATTTCAGCTCGTCCAGCGAAAAGCTCAGCCGATCGAAAAATCTGCATGCATTTTGAATCGCTTCCGGATAGCGCCTGAAGAGCCGCTTTATCTCGTCCGAATTCTTTAGATATCGTTCGGCATGCGCCGCCAGTCGATAACCTGCCTGTTGCACTGTCACATGCTCCCGGATTGCCACGACCACGTCGGCCATGGATTTGCGTTCCGGCTCATGCATCAGCACGTCATTGGTGGCGATGAGCGACACACCTGCTTCGGCAGCGGTGGCGGCGAAGAAATCGAAATCGGGGCGATCATGGCCCGCATAGCGGGGCACCAGCGCCAAGTGCACCTGGTCGCCGAATCTTTCCTTAAGACGATGGAGCAAATCCGGCAGCTTTTCGGCATGTTTTTGCGGTTCGGCCATGACGACGAGCAGAAGGTCTTTGCCCCATTCCATCAAGTCGGCTTCGTAGAGTTCGCAAGTGCCCTTCACGCCGGAGCGGAGATTGCCTTGGCTGAGCAGTCGACAGAGCCGTCCCCATGCAGGCCGGTCGATGGGATAGGCAAGGATATCAGGCGTATCGTCGGTAAAGGAGAGCCGGGCACCGGGATGATACGGAAGCTTCGCTTCCTTTGCTGCCAGATGCATACGCACCGTGCCGGCCACCGTGTTGCGGTCGGCGATGCCGATGCCCTTCAGGCCAAGGCGGGAGGCGGCCACCGCCAGTTCCTCCGGATGCGAGGCGCCTTCCAGGAAGGAGAAATTGCTGCGGATGCCGATTTCGGCAAAGCGGGGCGTGCTCATGCGAACACGCCCTGGATGAACCAGCGCGGCTGGTCCGATCCGCGTTCGTAAAGTCCTTCGCGAAAAAGCCAGTAGCGGCGGCCCGCCTCGTCCTCGACGCGGAAATAATCACGCGTCGGGGCGGCCTGTCCATCGATCCACCATTCGGCAGCGATGCGTTCCGGACCCTCGGCGCGAGCGACGCGGATGGTTATGCGACGCCAGCGAAAGGAGAAAGGCGGGCCATCCGGGACCTCGGCTGCCGTCGTTTCGACGGGTTCGGGATGGGGGAAGAGCCGCAGCGGGCGGACAGGCCTGTCTTCGTAAAAGGCGGGATTGCCATCGGCAAGGGAGAGATCGGCCACCGGCAGCAATTGACCGGCGCGTTCGGGGATATGGCTCTGGAAGAGCACGGGTGTGGTCAGGAGATCCGGGCCGAAGCGGGCCGTCATCTGGTCGATGAAATCGGCAAGCGATTCGTCCTGCCGGTTGCGGCCCTGGAAATCCGGCTGCAGTTCGGCGAAGGAGGCCGCCTGCAGCACGTTGAGGCGGATCGTCTCAAAACCGTAGCCGGCGTCGAGATCGTCATGCACGGCTGAGAGGCGCGCGCGAAAAAGGGCGGTGATCCGCGCGGGATCGCGGATCGGCAGAGCCGTGCCGGCGCGAATCGTAAACACCTTGCCGTCGACACGGAAGAGCAGCAATTCGAACAGCTTGCCGCCTTCGCCGCGGGTTTCGAGATGTTGTTTCATCCGCTCGCCCAGTTTTTCGAGCAGGAGCAGGATATTGTCCTCGTCGACGATCGGCTCGGCAAGGCGTCGTTCGGTCGAAAGGGCGGCGACCGGCCGGCGCGGCGAGATCGCCTCCTCCTCGAAACCCAGCGCCTGGTCGAGCCTGAGCATCAACAGCGGGCCAAAGCGGCGGGCGAGCGGCGCACGCGGCTGATCGATCAAGTCGCCGATCTGCTTCAGGCCGGATTTGACCAGCAGTTCGATGGTTTCTTCGGCCAGTCGCAAGGCACGCACGGGCAGCCGTGCGAGCGCCACCTCTGCGGCGTCGGGCGGGACGATCGATGGCTCGCCATAGCGAGATACGGCCGAGGACAGGCCTGGTGCCGAGGAAATCGCCGCATGCACCTCCAAGCCCATATTGAAAAGCCGGGTTTGAATATCGTCGAACAGGCCTTTCTCGCCGCCGAAGAGATGGGCCGAACCAGTGATGTCGAGGAACAGGCCATCGGCGCCATCGAGCGCCACCAGCGGCGTATAGCGGTCGCACCAGTCCGCGATCGATTCGAGCAGCGTTCGATCGGCGGCCGGGTCCGCCTCGATGACATCGAGATCGGGAATGATGGCACGGGCATCGGTGACCCCCTGCCCCAGCCGCAGCCCGACACGGCGTGCGGCCTCATCGATGGCGACCAGCCGCATGGCGCTCTTGACCGGGGCGGAACAGACCACCGGCGGATGGTCAGGACGCCCGTGACAGCGCCACGACCGTCCCCAGCGTTGCCGCGCGATCCGATCGGTCGGCAGCCCTGGAAAGTGGAGTGCGAGGATTCGCTGGCTGCTCGCCGGCTGGAACAGCAAGGTGGCCGGGCTCGACGGTGCGAAAGAGACAGTCATGGGCGTTCCACTCCAACAAAAACTCAGGCGGGGACGGGTTGCGGCTCTTTTCGATCGTGACGTGAAAGACGGGATTGCCGATGCCTTGTGGCCAGGCCCTGCCATTCGGCAGGATGTGAGGGGCAGCCGGCGCGGGACGGACATGGAAGCGGTTGACGGCATTGGAGGCCTCCTCCGCACCGCGCTCGCGCAGGAGAAAAAGCGGTCTTCGATGGGCCTTGGCGCGCAGGTGCAGCCGGCGGCTCTCGGTCAGGCCGAATTTATTCGGATTGCCGTAGACTTCGAGGATAACGGCAGCGAAAGAGCGGACCGAAAGTGCTGCCTCGGCGATCATCAGCGCATCCTGCAGATGTTTCGGCGCGGCGTGCAGGACTGACGCCGGCGGCATGCCATGAGCGGCCAGCCCTGGGCCATATAGCCGACCGCTTTCGAGGGCGCCCATGGGATCAGCGATCCAGAGGATGCGCTGCGACATGTTTGCTCTCATCTCCGGCCCCAGCGCCAGCCGGGCGAGCGCCAGAGCAAAGCCGCTTGCCGCACCATTGTCGGCCGTCGCCTCGCTACGAATCTCGTTGAGCGCCGCCTTCGCCACGCCGCCGCCAAGCACTGCGTCAAAATCGTCGGCCCCGGAGACGAGCACATGGCTCTCCGTCTCCACCGGCTGATCCCATGGGCTCTCGCGGGCGGCACGGGCCAGCGCCACCGTATTTTTGCTTTCGAGCCGGCTGATATCCGAGCGCAAGGCAAACAGCCTCTCACGCGCCAAAGCAGCCTCTGCCATGACGTTGATCCTAGATTTTTGTTCTCTTTATGTTCCAGTAAACTGCAAACAAAGGAGAGAGTCAACAGGGTGCGTCGCCGAGATTATCGGCCGATGACCCAGATGAGTTGGGCCTTCAAGGATTCCAATGAGATGAAGCCGAAATGCCGATAAAAAGCTTCGGCACGCTCATCCTTCGCATCAACCGCAAGCGCATAGACGGCCAGTTCGGAACGGGCTGAACGGGCGATGGCATCCCAGAGCAGCGCTGCACCAAGCTGACGGCCTTGGAAGCGCTGATCGATGGCGAGCCGGCCAGCCCGGGCCACCGGTACGACCGGATAACGCGGCAATTTCTTGACGAGCGTTTCCGGCAGACTGGTCAGGGGAATGCTGGCAGCGGAGAGTGTGTAAAATCCTGCGATTTGCCCATTCTCTACCGATGTCGCGACGTAGCAGGCAGCAATCCGGCGCTTGATGTCCTGCGTGACGAGGTCGCGGAAATAGCGATCCAAGGTTTCGGTGCCGCAGGCAAATCCTGTCCGTGATTGCTTGGGATCGAGCGGCGCAATCGAAAAGCTGCCACTCATTCGGAGGAGACGATCAGTTTTTCATGTGCCCCCCGGGCACGCTCCAGTTCCGGCGTCGGCTTCGGCGGATTGGCAAGCAGCTCGGCGAAGCGCATCTGGTCCTCGACCGACAGCTTTAGGACCTGATTGTCCTCGATTGCCTGCCGGGCCGCCTGTTCCGCAGCCGCGACGACGAAATCGCTAATCGAGCGGCCCTGGATTTCAGCCGCCCGCTTCACCAGAGTCAAGGTGTCAGGGTGTATACGGGCTTCAAGCCTGTCGGTGCGTGCGGCTTGTCTCGGCATGAAAATCTCCTTCGTACAGAATGTACGGAAAATTTCCGGACAAAACAAGAGAAGCTTAGGCCTCCTGCAGCCCATACGTCGAAAAACTCTCCATCGTCTCTGCGATCTCGGCGGAGGAGAGGATCACCGGGCCGCCGATCAGCAGCGCGTGGTAATATTGCTTGGCGATGGTCTCCAGTTCGACAGCGCGCCACATGGCCTTTTTCAGGCTCGAGCCCACGGCCAGCATGCCATGATTGGCCATCAGACAGCCATTGCGGCCCTTGAGCGCCTTGAGCACCTGCTCGGACAGTGCCTTGGTGCCGTAGCGCGCATAGCCAGCGACGCGCACATCCTCGCCGCCAAAGGCCGCAACCATGTAGTGGCAGGCGGGGATCGGCTTGCGGGCGATGGCAAGGATGGTTGAGAATGTCGCATGTGTGTGGACGACACTGCCGACATCGGGCCGCATCTTCATGATGTCGAGATGGAAGCGCCATTCGGAGGACGGCTTCTTCGGCCCATCCCAGACGCCATATTCGCCCTCGATCGGCATCGAGGCGATCATATCAGGCGTCATTTCCTCGTAGGGGATCGAGGTCGGCGTGATCAGCATACGCTCGCCGAAGCGGACACTGATATTGCCGGCATTGCCTTGGTTGAGGCCCGATGCGTTCATGAACAGGCATTGAGAAATGATCGAACGGCGGATCTCCAACTCATCCATAACGGCTCCCCTTATTCATGGCGTAGACGTCGCTCAATAACCTCCATATTGAAAGCTTCCAACTGTCTTTTGCACATCGGCAAAAAACAGGAGAGGAACCTTGGCGCATCTGGACAGTTGGCGTTCATCGGAATGCCCGACGGCTGAAACCGGACAATCGACACGAGATCAAGATGAACGGCAGATTAATGGGCATTTCAGCCTCCATTAAGCGCCCTGCGCCCATAGCCAAGGCCGACAGATTCGTCTGCCCTGATTTGACCACCATAAGAAGCTAGCCCGACGTAAGGGCGGATTGCACCAGCGAGGAAAGGACAGGATTATGGCCACTACCTACAACGGAACCGATGGTGACGATGTCGTCAAACAAGCAAATGACAGCAAGCACGACTGGTTCAACATCTACACAATTGGCGGCGATGATACGATCAAGTTGACGCTGGGCGCCACTTATGTCGAGGCCGGCGACGACAACGATACCGTCAAGAGCAGCATCGAAAACAACAACGACATCAAGCTGGGCGACGGCGACGACAGCTATACCGGCAACGGCTTCTCGAACCGCAACAACCATTACGATCGCGTCTGGGGCGGCAATGGCGACGACACATTCACTGTCGCCACGGCGGTCAGCGACTATTACGGCGGCGACGGCAACGACACCTATAATTCGGCCGGCTATTGGAATTATTTCGACGGCGGCTCCGGTCGGGACACGGTCAGCTATCAGCGCCAGGATACAGATGACTTCCTGAGCGGCCGCGGCGTCAAGGTCAACCTTCTCGATCATTATGCGACCACCGGCGGCGGCCGCGAAGAGGTGCTCTACAATGTCGAGGATCTCATCGGTACATCCGCCGACGACACGCTCGGCGGCACCAATGGCAAAAACAATATTCAGGGCATGGACGGTTTCGACATACTGCACGGACGGGAAGGCGACGACAAGCTCTATGGTGGCCATGGCGGCGACAACCTGTTCGGTGACGACGGCAACGATAAACTCTACGGCCAGAGGGGCACGGATCTCCTGGATGGCGGCGATGGTTCCGACACGTTCGTGTTCCAGTCGGTCAAGGATTCCGTGGTCGGCGACAATCGCGACGTGATCGACGATTTCTCGCATAGCCAGGGCGACAAGATCGACGTCTCGGCCATCGGCCACTTCACCTTCATCGGCAACGACCACTTCTCCGGCACTCCCGACGAATTGCGTTTTGCCGGTCATATCGTCCAAGGCGATGTCGACGGCGACGGCAAGACCGATTTCGAGATCAAGGTTGCCAATGTCGACAGCCTGCAAAGCAGCGATTTCATTCTCTGATCTCCGAGAGAGAAACAATGCAAAACACCCGCCGGAGCGATCCGGCGGGTGTTTTGCATTGTTAGCCACGCTACGCGTCAGGTCCGCGAGTTTGTCAACTTGTCGATGGCCGTGGTCGTGGTGGCGCCGAAGACGCCGTCGACCGGGCCGGTATAGTAACCGCGATCCTTGAGCGCCTGCTGCAGCTGGCGGCGGAAATCCGGGCTGTAGTTGACGGCGCCGGCCTTCATGTCGCTGATGAACGGCGCCTCGCCGGCCTCCATCGACTGCACTGCCAGTTTGGCAGCCTGGCGGGAATCAGGGCTGGTGCCGAGACCCTTGTCGTAGAGATAGGAGAGATTGCCCATGGCATAGGAACTGCCGGCATTGGCGGCCTTTTCATACCAATCCTTGGCTTGCACATAGTCCTGCTTCACGCCTTTGCCATTCTCGTAGAGCCAGGCAAGCGAGGCCATGGAATAGGCGTCGCCGCCCTCCGCCGCCTTCTCGTACCATTGCCGCGCCTGGTCGAGATCGACAGGCGTACCGAGGCCGTTCTGGAAGGCGTAGCCGAGCGAGCCCATGGAATTGAGATCGTTGAGATCGGCACCGCGGCGATAGTAATCGAGCGACTTGGCGTAATCCCGGTTGACGCCGACGCCTTCACGATACATCCAACCCAATGCAGAGAAGGAATAAGCGTCGTTCTTGTCGGCGGCGGACTGGTACCAGCGCAACGCATCCGGATAGCTGACAGTCGTGCCGAGACCATATTGGTACATATAGCCGAGCGAGGACATGCCGGTCACGTCGCCGAGATTGGCAGCACGTTTGTAGAGGTCGAAGGCCTTCGCATAATCGCGGGAGATGCCCTTGCCCTCGCGATAGAGCCAGGCAAGTGCGGAGAGCGAATAGCCATCGTTCCTCGCCACACCCTTCTCGTACCAGGTTCGTGCGCCCTCAAAGTCGACCGGCGTGCCGAACCCGTTCTGCAGTGCATAGCCCATCGAGCCGATGGCGTTCAGGTCACCCTTTTCAGCACCCTTGCGATAATATTCCAACGACTTGCCGTAATCCTGCGGCACGCCGAGGCCCTCGCGATAGAGCCAGCCAATGGAGGCCTGCGCATTGGCATAATCCTGGTTCGCAGCCTTCATGTACCAATCGAAGGAGAGCTTATAGTCCTTGGCGATGCCGCCATAGCCCTCGCGGTAGACCCATCCGAGAGATGCTTGCGCATAGGCGTTGCCGAAATCGGCCGCCTTTTCGAACATGTGCATGCCCTTCTGCACGTCCTGGGTTTCGCCATTGCCGTAGACGGCGAGCCAGGCCATGTTGGTATAGGCAAAGACATTCCCTTGGTTGGCGGACATCTGGTAGAATTTGTGCGCCTGGCCGTAGTTGCGGTCGATGTCATAGGCGCGGCCGACCATATCGTTCAGCATCGAATCGCCGGGAGATTCCAGGGCTGCACGCGTGCACACGTCGATGGCGCGGCGGACCTGGATGTCGGCGAACTGGACGCCGGTGACGCCCGGCTCGGACCCCGGCTCGGCTGCAAGCGAATAGCATTCCTGCGCGTTCGCGGTCTTGGCCTTGACGTTCGGACGGAAGGTGATCGCGTCGGAAATCGTCGTCTGCGCCGTGTTGTTGTTGGTCGTATTGTTGTTGTTCGTGGTCGTGTTGTTGTCGGTGTTCGGGACCTTTATCGACGCCATACCGGTGCCGACGTTGTTGTTGGTATTGTTCGTCTGACCGGCATTGTCATTCGTGTTGTTGTTTGTCGTGTTCTGGTCGTTGCTGGTCGTGTTCTGGTTTGACGTGTTATCGGTCGACGAGTTCTGTTCCTTGCCGGCCGCCAGGCTGTCGATGGCGGCAAGCGTGTCGGGACCGAAATCGCCGTTCACGGTGCCGTGGAAATAGCCACGGCTCTTCAATACTTTCTGGAATTCGGTGCGGAAAGCGGCTGAAAAATTATTCGGCTGGGTCTTCAGTTCTTCCTTCTTGCCGGGATCGCCGCTTTCGACGGCGGCGACCGCCCAGCGCACCGCTTCCTGCGGATCGACGGGCGTGCCCAGCCCCTGGTCATAGAGGCGCGACAGGTTGCCCATGGCATAGGCGCTGCCGGCATTGGCGGCCTTTTCGTACCAGTAGCGAGCCTCGACATAATCCTGTTTCACGCCGACGCCGGCGTCGTAGAGGAAGCCGAGAGAAGCCATGGAATAGGCGTCGCCGGCATTCGCCCCCTTCTCATACCAATTGCGCGCCTGGTCATAATTCTGCGGAATGCCGAGCCCGTTCTGGGCGGCATAGCCCATGGCGGCGATCGAGGTCAGGTCGCCGGCTTCAGCGCCCTGCCGGTAGTAGTCGACCGATTTCTGGTAATCGCGCGTGACGCCCATGCCTTCGCGATAGAACCAGCCGAGATTGCCGAAGGCCGAGGCATTGCCCTGGTTGGCGGCCTTCGTGTACCACTCGATCGCCTTGGCATAATCCTGCGTCATGCCGCCATAGCCATCGCGGTAAAGAGACGCGAGCGAGACCTGGCCAAGCTGGTTGCCTGCATCGGCCGCCTTCTGGAACAGTTGCCGGCCTTTTTCCAGATCGATCGCACCATCATGGCCATAGATCGCCAGCCAGCCGAGATTGGTCGCGGCATAGAGGTTGCCGAGCTGCAGGGCGCGGTCATAGCTGCGATGCGCCTCGGCATAATTCCGGTCTGCCTCGTAGGCACGGCCGAGCAGGTTGACCAGCATGCCGTCATTGGGGCTCTCGTTGACGGCCTGTTCGCAGGCGGTCAAGGCGCGCTTGGAATCGATCTTCTGCAGGAGAACGCCGGGATAGCCCGGGGTCGCCTGCTGTTCGCCGGCAAGCAGGTAGCAATCGCTCTGAGCCGGCGTTTCCTTGGCTGTCGTCGTCTGCAGGTTCTGGGCCGGGGCCAGCGAAGCGACGGCCTGCTCCGCGTCCTTGCGATATTTGCTGTCCGGATAGCGCTCGATGAAGCGCTTGAGCGCCGAAGCGTCTGTCGAGCCCTTGAGCGCTTCCCAGGCGATCTGGTCGGCGGCGGTATCGGTCTTCTGCTCGGCCTCGGCCAGAAGCTTCAGCTTCTTCTCGGCCAGCATCTTGTAGACCGGATCGTTGCCGTGCTTGGCAATGAAAGCGTTCAACAGGTCCTTGTCGGCCAGGTCCTTGATGTTGTTCCAGTCCTGCGCTGCCTCGGAAATAGTATTGGTCGGCGTGTCCTGCTTCTTGTCGTCGGTCTTGCTGTTATTGTTGATGGTGACGTTGAGCTGCTTGATCGACAGGAATATCTGGGCACCGCCAAGCGATCCGTAGACGAACGGCTCCTGTTTGCGGTCGGTGACCTGCATCACGTCGTCGCGCACCTGGCCGAGCGCGATGCGCACATCGACGCCGGGCTGGGCGATATATTTGGAGAGTGCGACCGCGAACGGGCTGTTGCTGCCCGAACCGTCAAGCGCCACCGTGCCGGCGCGTGACGCATAGGCGACCAGCGTATCGGCCCCTTCCGGTTCGACCTTGGCGAGGCCCTTGGTGATGTCTCGCGTACCGACCGAGCGGGTCATGTTTTCCAGAAATGGATTGTTGCGGCAGGCGTCAAGAATGACGAGCTTCAGCTTGGTCGCGCCGCCAAGAGCACGTTCGGCGCGATCGAGCGGAACCGTCTCATCCTCGACATCCCTGTCGGAAGCCAGCACCGCGTCGACCGGAATCAGGTAATTCTGGCCGTTCATTTCCATGCCGTGGCCGGAATAGTAGAGCACCGCGACATCGGAATCCTGCGACTTGTCCTCGAAGTTGCGCAGCGCCTTGCGCAACTCGACGAGATTGACGTCGACCGCCACCTCGACATCGTCGAAGCCCGCATCGGTGAGCGTCTTCTTCATCAACAGCACGTCGTTCTTGGGGTTGCGAAGCGCGTTGGTGTTTTGATAGTCGGCATTGCCGATCAACAGCGCCACCCGCTTGGCGGCCTCGGCAGCACTCCCCGCGACCACGAAAACAGCCGCGAAAACAATAACGAACGGGAGACGGCTTTTCTTATGCCGGGTGGACATATCCTCACCTCCAGAAATTTCTCGGAAGTATTACGGATGGATCAGCCGGTTTCAATGTTGTCTTGAAAGAAATTTTGGTGAAGGACAATGCCCTCACCCTAGTGTGACCCAGCGCCGTTCGGCATGCGACCGCGCCATTGCATGCACCGCTTTCTCGATCTCCAATCCGGCGGCGAAATCGATGACATGGGCCGGCTGGCCGGCAATCGCGGCCATCAACTCTCGGCATTCGATGATCTTCAGGTCGTTGAAGCCCAGGCCATGGCCGGGTGCCGGGATGAACTTGCTATAGAGCGGATGATGCGGTGCGGTCAGCACAGTGCGGAACCCGTGTTCGGTCGGCTTGCCGCTGCGGTCATAGAGCTGGAACTCGTTCATCCGCTCCTGGTCGTAGAGGATGGAACCGTTCGAGCCGTAGATCTGGATGGCGATTCGCCCCTTGCGGCCCCAGGCGGAACGGTTGGCAAGCAGCACGGCGGAAATGCCGCTCTTCATATGCATGAGGACATTGGCGATATCGCAATTCTCGACGGCGCGACGGCCGCCTTCCTTTGCCGGCCGGTCGGCATAGGGTTTCGCCATATCGGTCATCACCTCAGCCGGCATGCCGGTGAGCAAGGTCAGCAGCGACAGCGGATGGACGGCGAAATCGTCAAGCGCGCCATAGCCGGATTTCGCCTCGCTCTTCCAATAGAATGGCTCGTCGGGATCGGCCATATAGTCCTCGTCCATCTCGACGCGGACATGCGTGAGCGTGCCGATCGCACCGCTCTCGATCAGCGACTTCATGTGTCGAATGAGCGGGTTCTGGATATAATTGTAGCCCATCACCGCCGCCTTGCCTGAGGCGCGCTGCGCGGCCAGCATCCGTTCGGCATCGGCAAGCGACGTCGCCATCGGCTTTTCGCACCAGACATGCTTGCCGGCTTCCAGTGCCGCGATGGCCATCTCGGCGTGGAACTGATTGGGCGTGGTCACGGAAATCACGTCGATCTCAGGGTCCGCGACGAGGTCGCGCCAATTGCCGGTCGAGCGCTGGAAGCCGAACTCGTCCGCCTTCTTCGCCGCCAGTTCGGCATTCACCTCGGCAAGGCCCACGAGGCGCGGCCGTTCGACGTCGCCAAACACCGGCGCCACGCTGTTCCACGCCAGCGCGTGGCATTTTCCCATATAGCCGGTGCCGATCAGGCCAATTCCAAGCGCCATGCCATCCTCCCGATTTTCCGGAATACCTACTTCATCGTAGCACAAAAGAGAACAAGCATTTCATTCCGCCAATGGAAAATTTTTTCCATTAGACGCCACATACACCTGTAAACGCGGCGGGATTTGGTGCATAAGGCTGCGACAAGAACGGAATAACCGTTCCAATTTGCAGAATGGGCATTCGATCGGAGGACGCATGGTCCGAGGGCTCAACGAACAGGCGCCGCGCGATTTCGAGACCCTGCGCGCCGCGATGATCGAGCGCAAGGCGGAAATGCCGAAACGCCTCGCCCAGGTCGCAGCCTATTCGCTTGCCAATCCCGACGAGATCGCCTTCGGCACCGCGGCCAGCATCGCTTCGGCAGCGGAAGTCCAGCCCTCGACTCTGGTGCGGCTTGCCCATCATCTCGGCTATGAAGGCTTTTCCGACCTGCAGAGCATTTTCCGCGACCGGCTGAAGGAAAAGACGAAGGAAAAGAC
>NZ_JBFUFF010000074.1:0-35315 GCF_056403555.1 Rhizobium sp. P2_G2 | reverse complement strand
GGCGATGTGAAGACCTACACATCCGATGATGTCGTCAATTTCATGCTAGCCCAGAAGAAGGTGCTGGCCGACGCCAGGAAATCCGGCGCGACGCGCTCGGTCTGCATAGGCTCGGAGGAGGACTGCGGCGCCAAGACGCCGAAGGTGGCCGGTTTTGATCTGGTCGTCAATTTCGATATCGACTCTGCCAATCTTCGGCCGGAGTCGAAGGTAAACCTCCTGAAGGTGGCGGCCGCCATGAAGAATGCCGCGCTCGCCAGCGATGGTTTCCGCATCGAAGGGTTCACCGACGCGCTCGGCACTCCGAACTACAATCAAAGATTGTCAGAGCGGCGCGCCAAGTCGGTCGAACAGTTCCTCGCCGAGAACCATATCAGCGCCAAACGGATGCAGGCCGTCGGCTTTGGCGAGAAGCAGTTGCGCAACAGCGCAGATCCGTTTTCGGCTGAAAATCGCCGGGTCGAACTGAAGCTCAAGGCAGACTGAGCCCACATTGACCCAGGACGCATCGATGCTGCTGTCGCTATGTCTGACGCCCGTCACGGAGGATCGTCCGTGCGGGCCGGATTTGAGCGAGGAAGACGGCGAATATCTGAATTACACCATCACCGCTCCTGACCGCCTCCCCGGGAAATATGTTTCCCCGGGGACCGGTCAATTGTTCGATCCGGCGTCGATCAAGATCGCCGCGGAGGAGAAGCCGATCTTCTCCCTGCTCAAGCGCAGCAAGGACCTGCGGCTGATCGCGTTATTGGCGCAGTTCAGGATATTGAGCGGCGATCTCGGCGGTTTTGCCGAATGCCTGGAAGCGGCCGCCGAATTGCTCACGACATGGTGGGCGGACGTGCATCCCGCGCCCGACAATGGCGATGTCGAGATGCGCGAGCTCGCGCTCTCCGTGCTGAGCCATCCCGTGCGCGTGATCGCGCCGATCAACTATCTCCGCCTGTTCTACGACAGCAAGCTCGGTTATGTCATGCTCCGCCATTACCGGATCGCCGGCCGTCCCGAAATGGCCTATCCCGGCGAGGAGGTCCCGGCGCTCAACGACGTCACGAAGGCCGTGACCACCGAGGAGGTGCGTGAAGAGGTTGGGAACATCCTCGCCGATGCAGGGCGCTGCCGAGCGGCGCTTGCCACCATCCTCGAAATTTGGTCGACCAATGCGCCGAGTGCGCCACCGCCCAATGTCGCGGAAGTCGACAATGTTCTGGTGTCTCTCGAGACCTTCCTGAAACTGGGCGCTGGGCAGGGAAGGAAACCTACGGCCGGCGGTGCCGCGCCGGGTGCGGAGCAGAAAGCCGATGCGGCTTCCACAGAGCGTTCGGGCCTGATGCAGGCCGTCCGTTCGGTGTTCCGGACTGACCCGGAGCGTGCCAAGGCGCTCAAGATCAAAAGCCATGCCGAGGCAAAGGCGGTGCTTGTCCGGCTCGAAGAATATTTCCAGACCAGGGAGCCGTCCTCGCCCTCCGGCCTGCTGGTCCGGCAGGCCCGCATGCTCGTGGGGCGGCCGCTGATCGAGGCGCTGGAGGCCCTGGCACCCGCCAAGGTCGAGGCCATGATCATCCAGGTCGACAAGGCATCAGGCTTCAACCTCGGGGTGGCCAAGATCCGCGCCTTGAGCGCGTCGGATAATGCCGATACCCAGGCCTGGGAGACCAAAGCCTCGGCGTCCACGGTTCCGATCGAAAGCCGCGAGGACGTGTTCCTGGCGATCGAGACGGTCGAGGAATTTCTTTTCGAAACCGAGCCATCCAGCCCCGTCCCGATGCTGCTCTCGCAGGCGCGCTCATTCATGAGCAAGGACTTTGCCACGATCATGCGGGAACTGCTCGAGAAGCCCTGAAAGACCTGAGCTGTCTGCCGCACCATCTGCTTCCGATATCGGCCCGCCGATCCGGCGTCTTTGTGACAAGGCCGTGAAAATCAGCCTTTTCAGCCGCTTCTGCCGCACCGCCTCTTGTCTTCGCGGACGAAGGCGGCTATGCACCCCGCCACCTGAAGAAACCAATATGAGGACTATAGGACATGGCGATTGAACGCACCTTTTCGATGATCAAGCCGGACGCCACCAAGCGCAACCTGACGGGCGCTATCACGAAGATGCTCGAAGATGCCGGCCTGCGTGTCGTCGCCTCCAAGCGCGTCTGGATGAGCCGCCGCGAGGCCGAGGGTTTTTACGCCGTGCACAAGGATCGCCCGTTCTTCGGCGAACTGGTCGAGTTCATGTCCTCCGCTCCGACCATCGTGCAGGTGCTGGAAGGCGAGAACGCCATTGCCCGTAACCGCGAAGTCATGGGCGCCACCAACCCGGCCAACGCTGCCGAAGGCACCATCCGCAAGGTCCATGCTCTCTCGATCGGCGAAAACTCCGTGCATGGCTCGGATGCTCCCGAGACTGCCAAGGAAGAGATTGCCTATTGGTTCTCCGGCACCGAAGTCGTCGGCTGAATCCAGTTCTGAGGCTGTTGCCTCAAGTCATTGGAAATTTTCAAGAACCGGGGCGCAGGCGCCCCGGTTTTTTGCTGCGGCACGATCTCGAAGCGGTATAGCGACGTATTGCGCAGGAATATTCCCTCGCCGGGAAAATACAGGCTGCTGTCGCAGAGCCGGTCGAGACGGCTGATGAAATCCGCCGCCAGGCGGTCCCTGAAGCCATCGTTCTTCTCCATGGCGATCAGCTTCAGCAATTGCGGTGCGTCGCCCTTGGCGTAAAGCAGGTCCGCGACCATTCCGCGCAATGCGAAATCCGTATCCAGGCCATCCGGCGCGCCATTGCCTCTGATCGCGACGGCCACTGCTCGCCATTTCGGCCAATCCGCCTTCAGCGTGTCGCTCGCCAGACCGGGTACGCCAGGAAATTCGCCACCTGCTCCCCTGAGCCAGGGCCCGATCGCCTCTGCCGCCAGCATCGTGTCGAGGATGTCGCCAACACTTCCCTGGAGGTAGTGTCGGCTGTTGATCCGCATCTGCTGCATTCTCTGCACCATCAGATGCGGATCATCCGCTGCGGATGCCGCCGCCAGCGCACGATAGCTCATCAGCCATCCCTGTTCGACGGGACCGTCGGGCCGGAGCGCGTGGCTGTCATAGGCGGCCTTGAGCTTGATCGCGGCGCGCGAGCCGTAGACCGGTTCGAACTTGAACTGCCCCAGATATTGGTAGATGAGGCTCGGCCCGGSCACGAGCCACGCCGCCGCCGCCGTTCTCTGTATGAACCGGCGCTGCATCGCTCCGTTGGCGCCGTTCTTGGGATTGGGCAAAGCCGCGTTCTCAAAGCGCATCGCGGAGAAGGTGATGAAGTTGCCCTCGAGGTGAAGATAGCCGAGCGTCTGGAAATGGCGTCGGAGGAAGCCAGTCCAGGCTTCGTAGCTGGGTAGGGATGCGTAGAGTTCTCCCGCCAGCACGATGGCGCCGGAGCGGTCGGCGATATCTGCGAGCCGCTGCCGTTCCGCGGGGCCAGCTTCGACGAACGGCAGGGCGAGCGGCAGCAGGGATCCTTGTTCGGGATGCGGAGAAACGCCCTTCGTCATATTGACCGCCAGATCGTACCGCCCTGCTTTGGCAAGCGACCGCATCAGAGTCAGGTCGAATGCGTTCGGATCGGCATCATGCATTCGGTTGCCGATCCTGAGCATCGCTTCATCATAGCTCGTCGTCGAAAGATAATAAGCAAAGGCAAATCCAGATGCGCCCGCCGCGCCTCCGCTGATCATGTGATCGAACATTGCCTCAATGGCCGGCGGACTCATCGGGGCGTAGTACATCTTGAGGAAGGCGGCATCGCGGGCATAGAAGCGTGCGACAGCCGGGTCGTGGGCGCCGAGATCCCGGAGCAGCACATCCGCCAGATTGACAATGGTGCCTTTGTGGGCGCAGGCCTTGGTCTGGGCTGCCGTCGCCGCGATCGGTGCGACGCAAAGGCCGACAAAGAGCAAAAAGGCCTTGAATTTCAATTCCATACTGGGGTCCTCGGGCACTTACGAGGGCCAAATCTAACACACGTATTGTTGGGGCTGACAGATGTGTTCAGGCAAAATGCTGAAAATGTCGCGGGCTTGATGTCTTCAGGGTTCACTGGGCCGGCTTCATATTCTCGTGTCAGCTTGCCTTGCATTTCTCCCGGAACTTGGTCGTGCCGTTCTTGTTGAAGGCATCGGGGTTCTTGTCATAGGCCGGGCCTTCGACCAGCGACTCCGCCGGCATGACAGTCTGGTCGAGCGTCGAGGTGAGCGTCGTGTCGAGCACCTGCAATTGCTTGCCATCGGGATCATTGAGCACGATATGGATCTTGTAGGGCTTGCCGGCCACAATGCAGCTGGCATCGGGACTTTCGATATCGATGCGCGACATTGCCGGAAACACTTTCTGCTCGCTGATCAGCGGCGCACCACCGGCCGGATTTTCGAACTCGACCCGGACGACGGAATTGTCCGGCGTCGCCTTCAGCCGGTTGAGGTTGAGCGCGTAATAGGCCTTGGCAAGGCGGATGTTGAAGATGAAGATTTTGCCCTGGACGGAAATATATTCGGTCGTCTCGCGCTGGCACGCGGACGAAAGCGCCAGCGCCATCAGGGCCGGCAACAGCAGCATCTTTCTCACCGCACACCTTCCWTCGTCCTGTGATAATAGAGCCGCGCCTTGGCGCGATTGCCGCAGACGGTCATGTCGCACCAGTTACGGCTGCGGTTGCGGCTTTTGTCGAGAAACAGCCATTCGCAGTTCGGGCAGATTTTCAGCCGCTCCCGCTCTTCCAGGCAGATCAGCTTCAGCGCCGAACGCGCCGTGGCAAGATCGACGGGGCAGGGTGACGGTGCCTCGGGATAGGCGCGGATCGTCTCGGCAACCCGTTCCRGCAGCTCCGCCATCTCCGCGGGGTCGTCTCGCCTCTCGGCGACGCGACGCCGGAAGAAGGCGTCGATCCTCTCCCTCAGCGCAATGAACGCTCCTCTGCGCTCCGGCGCCACCGTGGCAAAGCCGGGAAATTCCTCGCGTTCAGCCGAAAGCTTCTCAGCTGCATCGGCAAAAGCCTCGAACTGCGACGGCAAGGCAAAGCGGTCGGCGCGGCGCTTGTCGTCGAAGCGCATGATGACACTGTTGGCGACATCGAGCGCCAAGGCGCCGCCGGCAAAACGATGAGGGGTCCAGATAAAGCTCATGGCGGAAATTATAACTGGTAAATCGCATTTTACCAGTTATAATTTTTGCATGATAGCCAGCGCCGATCTCGCCTATTTCCTGCAGCAATTGTTGAATGCCGCCCCCAATGCGGCGCTCTATGCCATGCTGGCCTTCGGCTATTCGCTGAGTTTCGGCCTGTCGCGCCGCGTCGATTTCACCCCCGGCGCGCTGTTTGCCTTTGCCGGCCAGCTCTTCGTCTATTTCACCGCCTTCGGCTATGACAGGCTGTGGCTGATCTACCCAGCAGCCTTGGGTGTAGGGGCGTTTGCCGCGACGGCCTACACGCTGCTGACCGCATCACTGGTCGGTGACAAGGTCATCCGGCCGCTGTCCTTCGCCTCGCCCAACGCGGTGATCATCGCGTCTCTGGCGGTGATGATCACGCTGATGGAACTGGTGCGGATCGCGGTGAATGCCCATGATCTCTGGCTGTCGCCCTTCCTCAACGGCCGCATCGTCTTCTGGCAACTCGCCGCCTTTCCCGTCATGCTGACCCAGATCCAGATCATCAACACGCTGACCATGGCGCTGATCGTGCTTGCCGCCTCACTGTTCCTGGCGCGTAGTCCTCTCGGCCGCATCTGGCGCGCCGTCTGCGACGACGACCGTGCCGCCGAACTGCTCGGCATCAATTCCGGCGTCGTCGTGGTGATTGCCTCGATGGTGACAGCGGCATTCTCGGCCGTGGCAGGCGTCATGGCGACCGGCTATTTCGGCTCGATGGATTTCGGCTCCGGCATGATGTTCGGCCTGAAAGTGGTGATGATCGCCGCCATCGGCGACCAGTCCTCGCCGGCAAAATCGGCGGCCGGTGCTGCCGTGTTCGGCTTGGTGGAGACCTTTTGGGGCGCCTACATGGCCTATATGTGGCGCGATTTTGCGATGTTTTCGATGTTGGTGGCGTTGGCGGTGCTGCTGAGGCAGGAGAGGCGGATTTAGTGGCGGGACCATATGCGTCAGTCCCGTTGAAAGCCTCTTAGGCGGTGGGTTCGGTCATGGATGTTGGGCCGGCCCTCGAGCGGACAGAGGCCAACGATGTCCTCATCGCGCCACTAGCGGACAAACTGAGACCATTAGCATGTTCGTCTTCAGGTTTCGACGAAGTCGCCACCGCGGAGATACGGAAACCAGTCGGAGCGGAGCCGCTGCCCGGCTTGCATATCATGGCCCGGAAATGGCGGCGAAGTGCGGCCGGGGCGTTCGACATACCTCGCATCGTCGCCGACGAGGCGCAGCGAAAAGGCCCGACGGCTCAGACCGGATGAATTTCCGCGCGCTCCATGGAGCGTGAGAAAATTGAAAGCCACGGCGTCTCCGGGTTCCATCTCCCATTCACGGATCGTCATGCCTTCCGCGTCGGGATCGGGGACCGGCATGTATTCGCCCGGATCGGGATAGAAATTGGTCTCGGAAAGCCATCGTGTCGGCAGCACCTGCTTTTCCCAGAGATGGGAACCGGCCACACACCGAAGGCTCGCCTCTTTTACGGGATCGAGCGGCGACCAGAAACTGACGGTCTGTCTTCCCTCGACAAAATAATAGGGACCGTCCTGATGCCAGGGCGTCGGTTTGGAAGTCTTTGCTTCCTTGACCAACACATGGTCATGAAACATCTGGACGGTCTCCGATCGCATCAGTGCGGCAGCTGCTTCGGCAACAGCCGGCTGGCGGATCACATGTGCGAACTCGGGAATGCGCTCCCAATTGCAGTAGTCGTCGAAAAACCGGCCGCTGTCCCCCGGCTTGAGGTTCTCGGAAGCGTAAGGTCCCGGCTCATCCATGTTGCGCTTGATGCCCGCCCGCAGTTCCTCGACCCAAGGCTGAAAAAGACCCTTGATCAGGACGACGCCCTCTCGCTGATAATCCTCGATGTTCTGGTCCGTAACGAGCGATGCCGACATAAGTGCCTCCGTGGTTCGATGTTGACAACGGTAGATCGCGATTGACATAAATTCCAATAATACTTCTTCATGCCCGGTATTGTGAAATGTTATCCATTACGCTTCGTCAACTCGAATATGTCACCGCCATCTGGCGACACAGCGGCGTCTCGTCCGCAGCGGTAGCACTCAACGTGTCCCAGCCCGCCTTGTCGGTCGCGCTCGGCCAACTTGAAGCGGAATTGGGCAAGCCGCTGTTCCTTCGTCGATCGGGTGGACCGATGATCCCCACATCTTTCGGACGAGACTTCCTGGAAGGCGCGTCCCGGATCGTCGGCGATACGCAACGCCTGATGACAGGCGATGTCGTCGAAACCGGACAGCCTGTCGTTCTCGGCTTCTTCGAAGACCTCGCGCCGCTTTTGCTCGCGCCAGTCCTTTCACATCTTGGAAGGGTTTTGCCCGACATCCATATACATCCGCTGCTTGGCGACTTTGAGGATGTTTCGTCGGGATTGGGAAAATCGGGGCGCATGGACTTTGCAATCACATACGACCTCGGCCTCGATGACGCCTATATCCGAAGCGAACTCCTCCGCTTGCCAATTCAGGCGGTGGTGTCTGCGGATCACCCGTTTGCGCATGCCGGAGCAGCGACGATGGCGGAGGTTGCCTCTGCGCCGATCATCGTCACCGACCAGGGCTTAAGCAAAACCCATATGTTGCGGGTGTTCAGCGAACGAGGTCACCGGCTCTCCATTGCACATATGGCTGGCACGATGGAGACGATGCGAAGCCTTGCCGCCAATGGACTGGGGGTCGGGCTTTCCTATACGCGGCCGAAGTCCGAGATTACCTATGACGGCAAGGCGGTCCGGCAGGTGCCGATCACCGACGCAGCCGTCACCGAACCGATCATACTGGTCTCCCATCGAGACAATGCTCTGTCGGGCAACGCCGAGAGGACGCGCGATGCCATCATGGGGATGGTTCTTGAATTGTGATAGCGCCGATTCAACGGGTTTGGGCCAAGATGACGGCACGATCGAATGGCGGCTTAGGGCCACACGTCGTCACCTGGCGCTGGCTAACTTGTCGCCTGGCCTTCGGCGAAATCACTCTTCTTCTGCGAGGCTGTAGATATCGCATTCGAGAGCCAATCCCCGCGCACCCAGCATGGAAAGCGTCTGCGGCATCAGACCCATGCCTTCATTGACGCTCCCTAGAAGCAGTCCAGCAAAGATATGGCCCTTGTAGCGCCTGGCAATATCCTGCCAGATCTGAAGGTCACCGCTGAGATCGACCAGCAGCGTGTTGATCTGCCGATCGAGATCGCCCGGAGTGAGCTGGCCGGCATTCAATATCCAGATGCCGCTCCGAGCGATGAATTCCCTTCCCTTCGGCGTCTGCCGGATCGATCCCTTGCGAGCGCTGGTGCTGGGTTCTGCACCGAGCTTGCTCGATAACTCATCCGGATCGAGATCATCGCCAGTGAAGCGAAGGGATGCGGCCGTGCTGTGGAGTTCACCCACGTGGCCTATTCCCACTTCCGGACGGCCGTGTCATCCGCATCCTTCGCGCTGACCCAGGCACCTTCGGCGCCGCCAACTGCATGTTCCTTCTTCCAGAACGGTGCCGACGTTTTCAGGAAATCCATGACGAAATTGGCGGCATCGAAGGCCGCCTGGCGATGGCTCGATGCTGCGACGACCAGGACGATATTTTCGCCTGGCGCGATCTTTCCGTAACGATGGATCGCCGTCAGTCCCTTGAGCGGCCAGCGCTCGGCCGCAAGCTGGCAGACGCGCACAATTTCGGACTCGGCCATGCCAGGATAATGTTCGAGTTCCAGCGCCGAGAGCCGCCCGTCCTCGTCGCGGCAGAGGCCGGTGAAGGTTACGACTGCACCGATATCGTGCCGCCCGGCCGTGATCCGCGCCGTCTCGGCGGCGATGTCGAAATCCTCCGCCTGCACCCGGACATGCGGTTCGAGGCTAGACATCTCAGCCGCCCGTCATCGGCGGGAAGATGCCGATTTCGCGCGCCCCGGCAATCCGTTCATCCTGTTCGGCATGTTCCTGGTCGATTGCGACGCGGATCACCCTGTCGTGTTCCAGTGCAAGTTCATATTCTTCGCCGAGCGTCTTGAGATGAGTGAGCAAATCACCCACGGTCAGCACGCTCGGCGGCAGTTCGATCGTCTCGCCGGACTTGCCGATCCGTTCGCGCACCCAGGCGAAATAAACCAAGTCGACCTTCATTCGTCTTCATCCACAATATGCTTGAGCCCGGCGCGAAAATAGTCATAGCCGGTATACATGGTCAGGATCGCCGCGATCCAGAGCAGGATGATGCCGATCAGTGTCGCATGCGGCAGCACTTTGTCGCCTGCGGGGCCGGCGAGCAGAAAGCCGATGGCGACCATCTGCGCCGTGGTCTTCCACTTGGCGATCCGGGTCACCGGTACGGAAACCTTGAGTGCTGCCAGATATTCGCGCAGGCCTGAAACCAGGATTTCGCGGCAGAGAATGATGATCGCCGCCCACAGCGACCAGCCGGCAATCGTGCCGTCGGCAGCGATGAGCAGCAACACGGCCGACACCAGCAGCTTGTCGGCGATCGGATCGAGCATCTTGCCGATATTGGAAGTCTGCTTCCAGATGCGTGCCAGGTAGCCGTCGAGGRAATCGGTGATCGAGGCCACTGCAAATAGGCCGAGGGCGGTCCAGCGGGCAAAATCCGTGCTCTGCAGCGAACCTTCGATATAGAAGCACAGAACGATCAGCGGCACGGCGATGATCCGGCCATAGGTCAGCATATTCGGGATGTTATAAGCGCGCTTTGCCATGTGTTCTGTCTTAGACTCGCAATTGCTACCAGATGATGGCTTCAGGCAATGAAGGTCAAGCCCGGCCGGGCGCGCGCTCCCCTCGCGGGCAAAATAGGCAGGCGCGCGTTCGCTTTCAAATGCATTTGCGTCAAGAATCATGTTTTTTTGCCGGTGACTCCAGATTCGCACAATTAGGGCTCCGGCAACTTGTTTCGCGTAGAATCATAACGCGCCCGCGGGATATGGCGCTGAGGGAAAACAATGAAATTGGTTCTGGCTGGGCTGACCGCTTGTCTTGTCGCGTCATCGGGAATGGCGCATGCCGGTGATGCCCTGTCGTTCGACAAATATTGGCTAACGCCGACTGTCAGCACGCTCGGTGTCGGCATCGAAGGGGGTTACCGCTGGAACGAATATTGGGGCGGTCGCCTCAGCCTCAATGGCGGTGCCTTCGACTATGTCTACCACGACAAGGATGCCGACCTGCACAACCATGTCTCGTTGTTGAGCGCCGGCGCGACGGCCGATTACTATCCCTTCGCCGACGATTTCCGCGTCTCCGCCGGTGTGCGGCTGTCGGACAGCAAGGTTAATGGCCGGATGAAGAACCTCGTCAAGCGCGGCAAGCATTTCAGCATCGTCATCGACGATCCGCTGACCACCTACACGGCGCGCCAGAATGCCATCCAGCCCTATCTCGGCATCGGCTATTCCGCCCAGATTAACGAGCGCACCTCGCTCAGTTTCGATCTAGGCGCGCTCTATGCCGGCTCGCCAAGCCTGAGCGTCGATTCGCATGCTGAAAAATTCGGTTTCACCAAAGGCCAGATCGACCGCGAGATCGACCGTGAACGCGACCGCATCTCCAAGTTTACCTTTTATCCCGTCGCGCAGATCGGTTTGAACTTCCGCTTCTGACCGACGCTGACGGACTTCAGGCTTCCTCCGCTCTATCTCCCTGACCGTCCGGTCTAATCGCGGGGGCGTGGGCCTATGTCCTTTGTCGCGATCGCCTCCAGGGCCGGTCGCTCGCTCCGCATTTCATCAATACTTTTTTAACCTTGCCCCTGTGGATAGCGTTGACTATGGAACATTAATAGAACATATAAGAAACATAACGGAACAGGAGGCAGAAATGAGCGAATTTCTTCGTGATATGGCAGCATTTACCTCGGTCGTCATGTTTGTGGCGAGCTTCGCCGTCGTAATGATGTCGTTCTGATCCTGTGGGGAAAATGCCTCGCTGCCCGGCCCAAGCTGGCATAGGACGATGGCACCCGCTACATTGGAGAGGAACGGATTCTCTTATGGTGCGGCATGGAACAGATGGACACGATCAGCGCCCTTTCAGGCCTCGCGGAAAGCCCGCAATTCGTTCATCTGAGGATCCATTCCGCCTATTCGCTTCTTGAAGGCGCCCTGCCGGTCAAGAAGATCATCGCCAAGGCCGTCGCCGACCAACAGCCGGCGCTCGGTCTGACCGATACCAACAACCTGTTTGCCGCATTGGAATTCTCCAAGACTGCCTCGGGCGAGGGGCTGCAGCCGATCATTGGCTGCCAGCTGTCGATCGATTTCGAGGAAGAGGCGTCAGAAGAGCGCAACGGACGGACCCAGCAGCCGAAAAAGCTGCCGGCGCTCGTGCTGCTTGCGGCGACCACTGAAGGCTACCAGCACCTGTCCGAGCTGGTAAGCCGCGCCTATATGGAAGGCGAGGGGCATGCCTCGATCCATATCAAGCGCTCCTGGCTCGGCGATCACATGCCGGGCGTCATCGCACTCACCGGGGCGGCAACCGGCCCGGTCGACATGGCGATGCGCGACGGCAACACGGCGGTCGCCGAACGCCGCCTGCAGCTGTTGATGCAGCTCTTCGGCGACAGGCTCTATATCGAGCTGCAGCGTCATGGCGCCTATGACCGGCAGCACGAGGCGAAGATGCTCGATCTCGCCTATCGCCTCGAGCTGCCCATCGTCGCCACCAATGAGCCGTTCTTCCCGACGGTGCAGGATTTCGAAGCGCATGACGCGCTGATGGCCGTGGCGCAAGGCACACTGGTATCGGACGACAATCGCTTCCGCCTGACCCCGGATCATTATTTCAAAAGCCGCAAGGAAATGGCCGCTCTGTTCGCCGATCTGCCCGAGGCGATCGAGAACACGATCGAGATCGCCCGCCGCTGCTCCTTCCTGCTGAAATCCGTCTCGCCCATCCTGCCGCGGTTTACCGGTGGCACAGGCGATGCGGAGGCAGCCGAGAAGGCGGAATCCGACGAGTTGAATCGTCAGGCCTGGGAAGGTCTCAACCACCGCCTCGCCTCCATCGGTCTCGCGGCCGGCTATAGCGAGGACGATTATCGCAAGCGGCTGGAATTCGAGCTCGGCATTATCGAGAAGATGAAATTCCCAGGCTACTTCCTGATCGTCGCGGACTTTATCAAATGGGCCAAGGCCCATGACATTCCGGTCGGCCCGGGCCGCGGTTCGGGTGCAGGCTCGCTGGTCGCCTACGCGCTGACGATCACCGATATCGATCCGCTACGCTTCTCGCTGCTGTTCGAGCGCTTCCTCAATCCCGAACGCGTGTCGATGCCGGACTTCGACATCGACTTCTGCCAGGATCGCCGCGAAGAGGTGATCCGCTATGTCCAGGCCAAGTATGGCCGCGATCAGGTGGCGCAGATCATCACCTTCGGTTCGCTGCAGGCGCGTGCCGCACTGCGCGACGTCGGCCGCGTGCTCGAAATGCCCTATGGCCAGGTCGACCGCATCTGCAAGCTCGTGCCCAACAACCCGGCCAATCCGACGCCGCTTTCCAAGGCGATCGAGGAAGAACCGAAGCTGAAGGAAGAGGCGGAAAAGGAGCCGGTCGTCGCCCGCCTGCTCGACATCGCCCAGAAGATCGAGGGCCTTTACCGCCACGCGTCCACCCATGCGGCTGGCATCGTCATCGGCGACCGGCCATTGGCGAAACTCGTGCCGCTCTATCGCGATCCACGCTCCGACATGCCAGTCACCCAGTTCAACATGAAATGGGTGGAGCAGGCAGGCCTAGTGAAATTCGACTTCCTCGGCCTGAAGACGCTGACCGTGCTCAAGGTCGCGGTCGATTTCATCGCCAAGCACAATGTCCATATCGATCTCTCGGCTTTGCCGCTCGACGACAAGCTGACCTATGAAAAGCTGTCGAGGGGCGAAACGGTCGGCGTGTTCCAGGTGGAAAGCGCGGGCATGCGCAAGGCGCTGCTCGGCATGAAGCCGGACTGCATCGAGGACATTATCGCCCTGGTGGCGCTCTACCGCCCAGGCCCGATGGAGAACATCCCGGTCTATAATGCCCGCAAGCACGGTGAGGAAGAGATCGAATCCATCCATCCGACGATCGATTACCTGCTCAAGGAGACGCAGGGGGTCATCGTCTACCAGGAACAGGTGATGCAGATCGCCCAGGTCCTGTCGGGCTATTCGCTCGGCGAAGCCGACCTGCTGCGCCGCGCCATGGGCAAGAAGATCAAGGCCGAGATGGACCAGCAGCGCGCGCGCTTCGTCGAGGGCGCGGTGGCCAACAAGGTGCCCAAGGCCCAGGCCGACGTGATTTTCGATCTGCTCGCCAAATTCGCCAATTACGGCTTCAACAAATCGCATGCGGCCGCTTATGCGGTCGTCTCCTATCAGACGGCCTATCTCAAGGCGCATTATCCGGTGGAATTCCTGGCGGCGTCGATGACGCTCGACATGGCCAACACCGAAAAGGTCAACGACTTCCGCCAGGATGCCAAGCGGCTCGGCATCAAGGTCGTGCCGCCGTCGGTACAGACCTCGTTCCGCCAGTTCGAGACCGGCGACAACTGCATCTACTTCTCGCTCGCCGCAATCAAGGGCGTCGGCGAGGCTGCCGTCGAGCACATCGTTGCCGCCCGCGGCGAAAAACCCTTCGCCAGCCTGGAGGATTTCTGCCTCCGGACAGACCCGAAGCTAATCAACCGACGTGTCTGGGAAAGCCTGATCTCGGCCGGCGCCTTCGATTGCTTCGGCATCGACCGGGCGCTCCTGGTCGGCAATCTCGACCGGGTGCTGGGTTATACGCAGAAGGCTGCGTCCGACAAGGTGAGCGGCCAGATCGACATCTTCGGCAATGCCGCGAGCGGGCCGGAAAAGATCACATTCCAGCCCACCACGCCCTGGATGCCGTCCGAAAAGCTGATGCGCGAATTCCAGGTCCTCGGCTTCTACCTGACGGCCCATCCGCTCGATGCTTATGTCAAAACGCTGGAAAAGCTGCGCGTCCAGACCTTCGCCAATTTCGCCAATGCGGTGAAGCAGGGCAAGGCGCCGGGCCGGCTGGCCGGCACGGTGACCAGCAAGCAGGAGCGCAAGACCCGTACCGGCAATAAGATGGGCATCATCGCCTTCTCGGATTCATCGGGTCAGTACGAAGCGGTGATGTTCTCCGAAACCCTGGCGCAATACCGCGATATGCTCGAACCCGGCAAATCCTTCATCATCGGCGTTGAAGCCGACGAACGCCCGGAAGGCATCGGGCTCCGAATCCAGACCGTCCAGTCGCTGGAAGAAAAGTCGGTGCAATTGCAGAAGGCGATGCGCGTCTTCCTGCGCGATTCCACGCCGATCCGGACAGTCGCGACGCATCTCAACGCCAAGGGTGAGGGCCTAGTCTCCTTCATCATCATCAAGGATAGCGGCAAGAAGGAGATCGAGGTGGAGCTGTCGGAGAAATACCGGATTTCCCCGGAGATCGCCGCAGCACTCAGGGCCAGTCCCGGCGTTGTTGATGTGGAACTGGTGTAGTCCGGCTAAGCCTGCCGTTTGATCCTGGATCTCAGGCGTCTGCCTCTGCGTCCGCATGACGGGTGGCGAATAGCGCTGCCGCAGCCAGGACCATGACGCCGCCGGCGACCGCGATCGCAGCGCGGAAATCGACGAGACTGGCAATGATGCCGATGCCGGTATTGGCGGCGAGCGAGCCAAGGAACAGGCTGTTCATGTAAAGCGACGTCGCCCGCCCGACGCGACCCCTGGCAAAGCCCTGGATGAATGTCACCGCAACGCCGGCGAACTGGCCGAAATAGAGTCCTTCGAGCAGAGCGCCGACCACCATATGTGCCATGCTGTTGGTCTCATGCAGAACCGCAAAGGCTACCAGCCCCAAGCCCGTGGAAAGATGGAGCGCGTTGCGGCGGCCGATGCGCATCATGACCATCGGCGATGCGAGGATCGCAATCACTTCGCCCGTGCATTTCAGCGTCAGCGACAGGCCGGGGGCATAGACGGGCAGATGCGCCTCTTCCGTATAGAACAGCGGCAGCGCGCCCGAACAGAGCACATGGGCGATGTTGAACAGGAAGCAGACGAAAGCGGCGAGCCAGAGCGGCTTGTTGTCGAACCAGCCCTCGCGCGAACCATCTTCGCGCAAAGCGATATGCCGGCGCGGCCCGCAAAAATCATGTGGCACGGTGAAGAAAGACGTCGCGCTGCCGATCAGCGACAGGAAGAAGACGAACTTGAAGACGGCGAGATTGCCGAAATGCGCCGCAATCAGATAGGAGGCCGCCGGCCCGAACATCCAGCCGAGCGAGGTCATCATCCGCACCCGCGCATTGTAACGCGTGAGGTCGAGGCCGAAATGTTCGCCATAGAGTCGGCCAAGGCTGAACATGGTCGATATGCCGGTGCTCGCCAGCGCGATGCCGGGACCGACAACAACCAGCAGCAACCAATAGGATTGCACCAGGCAGAGCACGCCGCTTGCCACGACCAGACCGAGGCTAGCGCCGAAGACCAGCGGAAAGATCGGCTTGCTGCGGTCGACCATCTCGCCGAACAGCCGGTTGCCGATCATGATGAAAATGCTGGTGACGACGGAATACAGGCTGATATGCCAGGGCTTCATGCCGAGCTGATCGACGATGAAATAGCTCATGAACGGGATGATCGACGAATTGGCGAGTGAGCAGACGAACAGCGAGATCAGGATGAGCTGCGCAGGTCGCCTGTCGGCGGCGGACATATCGGAAATGGCATGCGTCATGGCATCACGGCCCCGGCCGATCAGGCGTGATCACCTGCCGGAAGGACCCTCAACGTGAATCGGGAATAGTGTAAGGCTAACAGAGCCTTTGCTGCGCCGAAAGCCGGCAATTAATCAAATAGTCTTACAAATTGAAAAGGTCGCCTGACAAAGGCGACCTCCAGGATTCAGGCAGCGTTCTGTCGAACGCGACAGTATCGGATCAATTGACGTAATGGCCGATCTCGTCGTCGGAATCGCTGGCGCCGAGATTGTCCTGGTAGCTGTTGTCGCTATAGGATGTGTCGCGGGTGACCGTGATGAAGTCGGTGCCGTCGCCGGTTTTGCTCTCCGTGCCGGTGTCGGTGATCGTGATCGACGAGCCGTTGCCCAGCATGGTCTCGATGCGGGCGCGGACCGAGTCAGGAATGGTCACGCGGGCAAAAGCCTGTTCGGCGGCATCGGGCGCCTGTGCATCGCCATAGCGCACGATGCCCAGCCGCTTGGCCGTCTTGTTGGGAATGTAGTTGTCCAGCGTCACGCCGACCCAGTCGGCGCTGTTCTGTGCCATGTTGACATGCACGGCCTCGATGAAATGCGTGCCGAGCGCCAGGCTGGGCTCGGCGATTTCCACCGGTGCATCGAAGACCGGCTTGAAGTTGCGTCGTACATAAAGCCAGCCGGTCGGCTGCTTGCGGTTCAGCACCTTGTAGATCGAAGCGACGAATTTCGGCGTCATCGTACCGGTCTGCTTCTGGCTATGGATGGCCTGATAGGTCTTGATCGCGGTGCGTGTCTGGTCGCCGAGATAGCCATCCGCATCGCCGACATCGTAGCCGAGCTGCGCCAGCATCTGCTGCACCGCCATCGTCCTGGATTGCTGCGAGGGCCGGGTAATCAGGACCTTGACCGGGTCGATGTCCTTCGGCAGCGTCGCCACGGCGGTGGCGCCGAGCTTCGGCAGGGTCTCGTTCATCGCCACTTCAGTGCCCGGATTTGCCGATATCGTCGGCCTGAGATCGGCGTCGCTCATCGTCTGCGGATCCGGCTGGGAGTAGCGCGGCTTGAAGAGATCGGCCGTCTGCATGGCATGCGGGGTCAATTCTCGCTCGGTGATCACCACGTGGAAGCCGCGATTGGTCATGTCCCACAGCTGGCGGGCAAATTTGCCGGGCATGCGCACGCAGCCATGCGAGGCCGGATAGCGCGGCACGGAGTTCGATTCATGCAGCGCCACGCCATCCCAGGTGATCCGCTGCATGAACGGCATCGGCGCCGATTCATAGAGATTGGAATTGTGCATGATGCTCTTCTCGATGATCGAGAAAATGCCCGACGGCGTGGTGTGGCCCGGTTTGCCGGTCGAAATATGGCTGGTGGCCACCACCTGGTCGCCATCATAGACGACAAGCGTCTGCGTATCCTTCGAAACGAAAATCTGCAACGGATCGAGCGTCTCAGCGCTCGCGCCCGTGCCAAAAAGAGCCGTCGTCGCCAAGGCGATGCGGAAAGAAAGACGTGCAAGCATGATTGTCCCCACGCTATACGGTTCGTGCCCAAACTAGGATTAGAGATTTAATGAATCTTTGCGGTGACGTATGTTCCGCAAGGAACACGTTTTCGCTTCGTATCACGGTGAATTTACCGTTAATTTGAAGCAAAACTACAGAGCGTCAACTCGCATCGCTGTTCGGGATATGGCCGCGCTTGCCGCGGCCGAATGTGTAGCCGGTCTCGATGCTTTTCGTGCCGAATTTTCCGCGCAACTTGTCCATCGCCGCCTCGGCTGCAGCCCGTTTGCCTGCATCGCGGTCGATCAGGTCCGGCGGATCGGCATCGGCTGAATCGGCAAGATCGGTGACGCCGATCCCGAGCAGCCGGTATTTCGTGCCGTCGACCTCCCTTTCGAGCAGTGACAGGCCCTCGCGGAAGATCCGGTCGGCCAACTGGGTATGGGCCTCCAGCCGCCGGTTGCGGGTGCGGATCTTGAAATCCTGCGATTTGAGCTTCAGCACCACGGTATGGCCGGCGATCGCCGCCTTCTTCAGCCGGTGCGACACCTGTTCGGACAGTGCCCTCAGGATCGGCACGAGTTCGTCGAGCCGGGCATGGTCTTCGAAAAAGGTCGTCTCCGCCGAAACACTCTTTGCCTCGTCGTTGAGATGTACCTTGCGGTCATCGATGCCGCGCGACAGATTGAAGAGCCGCTTGCCGATAATGCCGTAGCGGCGCATCAGGTCGGTCTCCTCCATCTGCTGCAACTGGCCGATCTCGGTGATACCGTCGCGGGCGAGCGCCTCGGCAAAGGCCTTGCCTACGCCCCAGATCAGCGTCACCGGCTTGGTTCTCAGGAATTCGAATGCCTCTGCCTCGCCGATCACCGAAAAGCCGCGCGGCTTGTTCATGTCCGAGGCGACCTTGGCGAGGAACTTGCAATAGGAGAGGCCGGCGGAGACCGTGATGCCGACTTCGCGCTCGACACGCTGGGCGAATTTCGCCAGCGTTCGGGCCGGCGGATCGTGATGCAGCCGCTCGGTGCCGGCCAGATCGAGAAAGGCCTCGTCGATGGAGAGCGGTTGCACCAGCGGCGTCAGGTCCTGCATCATCCTGCGCACCTCGCGGCCGACACGGGCATATTTTTCCATGTCGGGCTTGATGACGATCGCTTCCGGGCAGGCTTCCAGCGCCTTGTACATCGGCATGGCGCTGCGCACGCCACGGATGCGGGCGATATAGCAGCAGGTCGAGACGACGCCGCGCTTTCCCCCGCCGACGATCACCGGCTTGTCGGCGAGCTCCGGATTGTCGCGCTTCTCGACCGAGGCGTAGAAGGCATCGCAATCGATATGGGCGACGCTGAGGCGGTTGAGCTCTGGATGGCGCAGCAGGCGAGGGCTGCCACAGGCGCGGCAACGCCGTGCCGTTCCCGAAGCCAGTCTCAGGCAATCACGGCAAAAGCCCGGCGCATTTTCCGAATCCTGCATGTTCCCGCCCGGAACAAAGGTTGAACATCTGAACTTTACGCTCTAATCTTAAGCCACTCAAGTACCGGGAATCGTCATGAACGACTTTCACGCTTTGCCTTTGACCGCCGACCGCTGGGCGGATTTCGAAACCGTGTTCGGGCCACAAGGCGCCTGCTATGGGTGCTGGTGCACGCATTTCCGCATCGCGCCATCCGAGCGCAAGCTGATGGATGGTGTAGCCAAGAAGGCATTCATGCATGCCCGGGTTGAAGCGGGTCCCCCACCAGGCGTTCTAGGCTATCTGGACGGTGTGCCCGTGGCTTGGGTCCAGGTCGGCCCGCGTACCGACGTGCCCAACTGGAATTCGCAGAAGACGGTATCGCGGCCATTGGATGATGCCGATGCGGCGGACAAGGGTATCTGGGCAGTGAGCTGCTTCTTCATGTCATCGAAGCAGCGCGGCAAGGGGCTGAGCCATCGCATGCTGTCCGAGGCGATCGTCTTTGCAGAAAAGAATGGCGCCCGATTGCTCGAAGCCTGTCCGATCGATCGGACCAAACAATCGAAATCCGTCGGCCTTTATGTCGGCTCGACCCGCATCTTCGAGGCGGCGGGATTTTCTCAAGTCGCACTTCGCAAGGACGGAAGGCCGTTGATGCGGCTGGCCTTGCAAAACGCCTAGACTCTCAGCTTGTCCTGAAATGTGCCCGGATCAATTCACCCGCATGCGTCCAGTCGCGCGCCTTGTGTACGCCCACGCCGGGATCAGGCGCCAATGCCTTGAAGGCCTCATTGGCCATCAGGTTGATCAGCAGGCAGGATGGGGCGTGTTCGCGCACGGAATGCAGGTTTCGGGCGATATCGTCGAGGAAGACCGATGGTATGCTGCGGTTGCCGATCAGGCTGGCAGCGATCGGTCCCTTGGCTTCTTCGGTGGCGACAATCGGGTAGGGGAAGCCGTGCAGGTCGAGCACGGTCCGCCGCACCATCTGGTGCCGTGGCGGCATGGAGGTGAGAAAGACGATATCGGCATCGTCCGTCAAGCCGGCCAAAGCAGCGCTCGCGCCCTTTGCCGGCATCTGCCATTTGTCCTGCGCGGAAAAGAAAGCCTCCAGGAAGGCGCCGATCTCTTCTTTCGTTGCTGGTCTGTCGTCGGCGATACGGCGCACATTGCCATCCAGGTGGAATGAATCGGCATGCAGGCAATGATTGACCGAGGCGAGGTAGTTCTGGAGCGGTAGGATGAATTCCAGCACGACCTCGTCGACATCGCAGATGATCAGCGGCTTCTTCGACAGCGCCAGCGTTTCGACTATGTCGTTCATAGCCAGACGCCTTCGGTCGGCCCGGTGAAATACTGATGACAAGCCTGAACCCATTCTACCTTCACATCGTTCTCCTGGCAGAACTGCATGAGTGTCGGCTCGTGGCTCATCAGGAAACCGGTCAATCCGCCGTAAAAACCGGGATCGCCGATCATCCTGCGGATCGCGACGGGCTCGATGCCGGAGATCGACAGGAAGCGACCCATCAGTGATGGCTCGTTCGACAGCCAGCCGAGGATGGTGACTGCCAGCTCCTCGGCAGTCGCGTCGGTCGGGCGTTCGATTTTGGCGTTGCTGGGGATTTTCATGGTCGCATTACGTCTTTTTAAACTTAATCGGCATACCGTGCCTGACATGAATGATGAGAATTCGCGTGTCCACCTCTATATAGAGGTTATCCGACCGGCACGCAAAATCAGGGGTCTGAGCGAAGCGACATGCCCAAGCAGGTGATGATTGTCGAGGACAACGAGCTTAACATGAAGCTCTTCCGCGATCTGATAGAAGCTTCCGGCTACACGACGATCCAGACCCGTAACGGAATGGAAGCGCTTGATCTTGCGCGCAAATACCGCCCCGATCTGATCCTCATGGATATCCAGCTGCCGGAAGTATCGGGCCTCGAAGTCACCAAATGGCTGAAGGAGGATGACGAACTGCATGTCATCCCGGTGATCGCGGTGACGGCGTTTGCGATGAAGGGCGACGAGGAGCGTATCCGCCAGGGCGGCTGCGAGGCCTATGTTTCCAAGCCGATCTCGGTGCCGAAATTCATCCAGACCATCAAGACCTACCTTGGCGACGCCTGACGGAGGGATGCTGAGATGACCGCACGCATCCTCGTCGTCGACGACATCCCGGCGAACGTCAAACTCCTGGAAGCACGGCTGCTGGCCGAATATTTCGAGGTACTGACCGCCGAGAACGGCTATCAATGCCTCGACATCTGCAGCAAGGTCCCGGTCGATGTCATCCTGCTCGACGTCATGATGCCGGGCATCGATGGGTTTGAAGTCTGCGAACGGCTGAAGGCCAATCCCAGGACGTCGCATATTCCGGTGGTCATGGTGACCGCGCTCGACCAGCCAGCCGACCGCGTCCGCGGGCTCAAGGCCGGCGCCGACGATTTCCTCACCAAGCCGGTCAACGATATGCAGCTCATGGCGCGGGTGAAGAGCCTGGTGCGCCTCAAGATGCTCAGCGACGAACTGCGCCTGCGCGCCGAAACCGCCAGGACCATCGGCTTGGATGACACGATGGCAGGCAGCGGCGACGCCGATGTGCCGCCGAGCGTCCTTCTCGTCGATGGCCGCGCCAATTCCCAGGAGCGGCTTGCCCGCACGCTGAAACCGATCGCCGAGGTCACCGCCCAGAGCGACCCGCAGGCTGCCGTCTTCGAGGCTGCCGAGGGGGCTTATGACTTGATCATCGTCAATTCGAATTTCGACGGCTATGATCCGCTCAGGCTCTGCTCGCAACTGCGCTCGCTCGATCGGTCGCGTTTCATTCCCATTCTGCTGGTGGTCGACCAGGGCGGCGAGCCGATGGTGGTCCGGGCGCTGGAACTCGGCGTCAACGACTATATCCTGCGGCCGGTCGAGCCCAATGAACTGATCGTCCGCTGCCTGACCCAGATTCGCCGCAAGCGCTTCAACGATCAGCTCCGCGAGAGCGTGCAGCAGACGATCGAGCTTGCGGTGACCGACGGCCTGACGGGTCTCAACAACCGGCGCTATCTCGACAAGCATTTGAAAATGCTTTTCGATCGCTCGGTGGCACGCGGCCGGCCGCTGTCGATCTGCATCACCGATATCGACCGCTTCAAATCGGTCAACGACACCTACGGCCATGATGCCGGCGACGAAGTGCTGAGGGAATTCGCCAATCGCATCCGCTCGACCGTCCGCGGCGCCGACCTTGCCTGCCGTTACGGCGGCGAGGAATTCGTCGTGGTCATGCCGGACACGCCTCCGGAAATGGCCGCTGCCGTTGCCGAACGGCTACGTACGATCGTCGAAATGAACCCTTTCAAATTGCGCCAGGCCGGCGTCGCGATCCAGATCACCGCATCGCTCGGAATATCGTCGACAGTCTGGGGCGCCGAATCTCCGGAACAATTGCTGAAGCAGGCCGATCGGGCGCTCTATGACGCCAAGCATAGCGGACGCAACAGAGTCGTCGCCGCTGCCGCCTGACAGGTTGTTTTTCTTTACAAAACTGACCGCGCTAAAGTTATCCACAGCTTTGTTCAGCAGCCCGTGGAACGTTTATCCCGCTGTCCAATAGATCTGTAAAAGTTGTGAAAAATCAAATTAGCGCAATCTAATTCTACTAAAAAATGCAGCCTATGCTGTCCCTACCGCCTATATAGCGGTATCTCCAGGGTGCTTGATTCGCGCTATGAAAACAAGCGGATAGAAGATGTTCTTCGTTTACCTTGCTATGTTCTTGAAACAAAAGGGAAAGCTTTGTGTCGAAATTCTGTCAATTCTATTTTGACAGGGCTGCATTGCGAAAAATGCAAGCATTACAGTGCCTTTTCAGCCTGCGAACTCGCGATTTCGCTCGGTTGAAAAGCGGGGGTCAGGACAGGGGCGCCAACAACCCATTGATTTTCTCGCGATTCGTGATCATCCTATGTTCCAGAGGCAGAGAAAGCCTAAACGGTTCCTCTACCCCATGATGTTCAGGTCCGCCGCATCTCCTGTATCGTGGGGCCGGTCGGTCAGCAAGTAAATCCTGCGGAGTCCTCGTTCTGCTGTTACCCGCTGACCGACCCCCAATCTAAAACGCCATCGTTGTTTCGCAACGATGGCGTTTTCATATGGTGCTTGTTTCATGGCGGCAGCCGGCGTTAAAGCTGCAGCTGCAAACAACGCCACATCGACCCGAGTCCTTCAACTAGTCCACGGCTGCCGGATATTTATCCGACGGCGTCCGATGCCCTCGGCGTGATACCGTCTAGTTGGGGAATAGGAACAGCACGGTGTCGAGGTCGGCGAGATGGATTCCTTTCAAGGTCAGGCTGTCTGAACCAGCCTCGATCACCGTGTTGCCATGATCGCCATGGGCATGCGCTATAATGTCATCCATACTCCCAATGGCCCGCCATCCGCTGACCACTACTGCGTCGTCATTGGCATCATAGTCTTCGATGACGTCGTGACCCCAACCCGTACTGAAAGTGAAATAATCCCTGCCGTCGCCACCAAACAGTTGGTCATTTCCCTTGCCGCCCGACAGGTGATCGGCCCCTTGAGCGCCATTGAGGACGTTGTCGCCGGCGTTCCCGCTGATGTAGTTGTCCCCGGCATTTCCATTTCCAAAGATATCCGCCTTGCCAATCAGGGTCAGCGCTTCGACATTGTCGTTGAGGGTATAGGAGACCGTCGACTTGACCGTGTCGATGCTCTGGTCCGCCTGTTCCGTCAGATGATATTTCGCATTGTCGGTGATGAGCGTATCGTTACCRGCGCCGCCGATGATTGCGCCTTTGAGGATGCCGCCGCGATTGTCGAACGTGCCACCGCCATCGCCGAAGCTGACATCGCCCCTGATCGTGCCGTCGTTGATCAGGGTTGAAGTTGCCGTTCCGGATTGGAATACCGTGCCGCTGCTGCCGATGAGGAGCCCATGGTTTATGAATGTGGTGCCGGCACCGACATTCGTCCTCAAAGCGTAATCATTGCCGGTAATGACGCCATCCTTTCCGTTGACCACCAGGCCCTTGTCGCCTTCGAAATCCACGCCGCCGCCGTCACCAGTGATCAGGCCGTCGTTTTGGATATGCGTGCCGGTGCCGGCTGAGACGAGAATTCCGGCTGAGCCAAGCCCGCCCACGATCTCGCCGCTGTTGGTTATGCGATTGGCGTCGCCGCTCAGGAATATCGCCCCGTATCTGCTCGAGACGTGGCCCGTTTCGCCGACGCTCACAATGTCGCGGGCGCCGACGATGTTTATAGCGGATCCTTCGTTCTGCAACCAACCATCGACAAGATAAGTGTTGTCGTGGACGTCCGCCGGGCCTTTTGTCGATTCTGAGATACCCGATACGGCCGTCGCATGCTTGTTGATGTGGATGCTGTTGTTGGCACTGTCAAATGCGATGGGGGCGTCTTCAAAACCATTGATCTCTGTCGTGAACATGGCAGTTCCTCTGAATTCTATCGGGGCGGAAAGTGTGGCTTCAGCGAGAGCGACGCACTGAACGCGTGTTGCTTTCAGATTGTGAACAGGAAGTCGCTGCTCGTCAGCTCGGCCTTGGAAAGGCCCTGGATCAGCAGGCTGTCGTGACCGGCCTTGATAAGCACGCCGCCGTCCTGGTCGTGCGCGTGATTCATCACCTCGGTGAAGCTGTCCATGGCAAGCCACGCACCGAGAGCGATCGAATCTTCCGTCTGCGTGAAGTCGGTGATCGTGTCATGCCCTCCGCCGGTTGCAAAGAGGAAGGTATCGGTGCCGGCGCCTCCGGTCATGACGTCATTGCCCTTGCCGCCGGACAGTGCGTCGCCGCCGCCTGTATCCGTCAGCCGGTTGTTGCCGGCATTGCCGCGGAGGATATCGCCACCGTCATTGCCGGTCGCATCGATATCACCCTTGCCGACCAGAAAGAGAATCTCGACATTCTCGGGAAGCGTGTAGCTGACGGTGGATTTCACCGTGTCCAGGCCGCCATTGGGGTCTTCCATGAGCGTATAATGAGCGTTGTCGGTGATGAGGGTGTCGTCGCCATTGCCACCGACAATGGAGCCGATGATCGTGCCGCCGCGGGTATCGATCCGGTCGTCGCCGAAGCCGAGCATCACTGTGCCCCTCAGGACACCGTCATTGACAACCGTGTCACTCCCGTCGGAGCCGAAATATGCGTCCTCACCCACTGGCGTGCGAACGATACCGTGATTGATGAACGTTTCTGACGTGCCCGCTGCCGATTCCAAATCGACACCAGACGCAGAACTATATATCCGCCCACCCACCTCGTTGATAACAGTCGTGCCAGGTGCACCAAAGCCGGAAATACCCCGGGACGCGTCGACCAAACCATAGTTGTGAATGACTGCATCGTTGCTGCTGTCGCAGATGATGCCATAACCATCGACCGAAACGACATTCCCCCGATTGGTGACCGCCGTTCCATCACCATGGACGGTAAGGCCGAAATACCCGGAAACCTCTCCTTGAACGCCGATATTGATCTGATCGTTGCTTCCAAAGGTCTCGATACCTTTGTAATATCCGATGATGCGCCCGTCGACATTGAATGTGTTGTTTTCCAGGGGCGGCGTGTCTTGCCTTTCGTAGATGGCACCGACAGCAGTGTCGGGGTCAGTATAGCCGAACCCGACTACGGTCGCATCCTCGCCAATATCGTAAGTATTTCCGGACGTGACGACATGGATGGATCCGTCATGAAATCCGTTGATGTTCTTGGTTGCCATGAGGCATCCTCCTCAAACGTTGATAGTCTCGTGCCATGGCTTGAGACCGGTGTCAGCGCGCCACCAGTGGCGGCCGTGGCGACTGCCTCCATGGGAGTGACGGCTTCAAAACAGGAATTCGTTACTTGATGGCCCCAGATCCGCCTTGTGCATATTCTCGATCACGAGCGTGTCGTGGCCGGCGGTGATCCAGACATTGGTGCCGTGATCGGAGGCGTGGTTGAAAAGCTGTGAAAAGTTCCTGATGGCGGTCCAGCCACCAAGATGGATGAAGTCGCCCGCGCCAGGCAGGAAATCCTCAACCGTATCTTTGCCATAGCCGGTCCCGAAGACGAAGGTGTCGTCTCCATCACCGCCAAACAAGCTGTCATTGCCTTTGCCGCCCGACAGGATATCCGCTCCACCAAGCCCGCTCAGCGAATTCCGGCCATCGTTGCCCTGCAGCACATTTAGCCCGTCGGTCCCCTGACCGGAGATATCTGCCTTGCCGATCAGGATAAGCCGCTCGATATTGGCGTCGAGCGTGTAGGACACGGTCGACTTGACGGTGTCTGTACCCTGGTTGGCAGCCTCGCTCAGGTGATCGTTGACATTGTCGGTGATCAGCGTGTCGTTGCCAGTTCCGCCGATAATGGCGCCGTTGACGACGCCGCCACGGTTTTCAAACGTGTTGACCCCGCTGCCGAATGCGACGCTACCTTCGATCGTGCCATCGTTGACGAGATGTGCCTTCGAACCCGAGAACACGATGGCCTGGCCACTGCTGCCGATCAGCAGCCCGTGATTGATCACGCGGACGACTTCAGTCTCGGAACTCGGAATCTCGATAGCAGATCTGTCGCCGGCTATGACACCGTCACGGCCGTTGACGATAGTCCCCCGCTCGCTTTCAAAGCCGATCGCGACGGTACCCGTGATCATGCCATCATTGCTGAGGCGCGAGCCTGTGCCTGGCCCTATATAGACGCCATAGCTGCCAGTGCTGCCCGAAATCTCGCCGCTATTGCTCAACCTGCTGGCGTCGCCAGCCAGCCAAACTCCCCAGTAGCCACCATAAACACTGCCGGTATCGCCGATTGTCACGTCGTCGCGCGCGCCGATGGCAAACAATCCCGCGGCACTGTCGACGAGTCGTCCGTCGATGACATAGGTATTGTCGTGAATATCGGCGGCGTGACGGGAGTCTTCGGTCAATGCCGCTTGTTCGGGGACATCGACAACTTTTCCCTCTATGACGGCTCCGCTTTCTCCGACGTGAATGGTATTGCCTGCGGTTTTGATGAGGATAGGACCGTATTCGGTATCAACAATGTTTCTTTTGGACATGTCTGATTTCCAATTCGCGGATGATCATTGACAGCGCGGAGACTACGCCGGCTGCGTACTCGCCTCAGAACTTGAATGCGAAACCGTCGTCAGCCAAATCGGCCTTGGTGAAGCCGAAAAGCAGCAGGCTGTCGTGACCGAGTTTGATGAGCAGCCCTTCATCACTGTTATGTGCGTGACTGAGGACATCGGCCAGGTTGTCGATGCCCTTCCAGTTGGTGATGTCGAGGATGTCGGAGAATTCCGTATAGTCCATAACCTGGTCGTGCCCGTCACCGGTGGAAAACACGAACGTATCGGCTGCATCGGATGTACCTTGGTGGTCGCCGGTCAGTTCGTCATTGCCCTTTCCGCCCGCCAAAGTGTCGGCGCCGTTTCCACCCACCAGCCTGTTGTCGCTATCGTTGCCGATAAGCGTGTCGGCACTCGCGGTTCCTGTGCCGTTGATATTGCCCTTGCCGATCAGGATCAGCGTCTCGACATTGTCCGACAGTTTGTAGCTGACCGTGGCTTCCACCGTGTCGGCGCCGCCACCAACCTCTTCCGTGAGCTTGTGTTTGGCATTGTCGGTGACCAACAGATCGTCACCGCCCTGGCCGACAATGGAGCCGTGAATCGTGCCGCCTCGCGTATCCAGAACGTCCTTGCCGTCACCGAGCTCAATGTCGCCGTCCACGACGCCGTCATTGACGATGGTGTCATCGCCCGCACCGCCGTCCACGGCGCAGTCGACGGCACTGTGGACGAGGCCATGATTGACGAGCCTGCTCGCCCCGGAGCCCATGTACATGCCTTCATCGAGCCCATAAATGCGTCCCTTGGCGCCATTGACTATAGTCGTTCCGCCTGAAGACTCGTCATCAAATGCCATCTCACCGATGATCGTGCCGAAATTTTCCAACCGGGAATGTGAACCGACGTCATAAACCGCGGTCGCCTTTGTAGAGATTATCTGACCGTGGTTGGTTATGAGCGAGCCGTCGCCGTGCGCATTGATGGCATCGGCTCCCGAAACTTTGCCATGGACGCCGACACTGATCCTGTCGCGAATTCCATAAGACACAACGCCCGATCCGTAGCCGATGACGCGACCGTCGATGTGGTAGCTATTGTCGCTGACAACTGGCGTCACATTCGGATCTTCAAAAATGGCGCCGGGCCCTCCTCCCTCGGGGAAATCGCCTGTGGCGATGACGGTCGCATTCTCGCTGATCTCATAAGTATTTCCCGAGGTCGTGATGCCGATCGAGCCGTTCTGCAATCCTGTTATAGTCGTGCGCGCCATGAGGCGTTCCTTTCAAACGCTGACATGTTGACCTGTCGCCCCACCGGCCGGTGATGTGGGACAGGCAGCGATGTCGGGAGAATGATAATTGTCGGCCAACAGCCTGCGTCGAGGTCCGCGTCAAGACGCAGACATGTCAAGCGCGTTAAGCTGCCGGATTTTGCAGGCTAGTCATTCGCGAATCGAAAATCCGCGGCCTGCAGATCAGCTGTCGCCGTGTCCTCCAGAGTGATCACGTCGCCATGGCCAAGGGTGATGAGCACGTCGCCGTGATGCTCTTCGAGGTAATGCTTCTTGAGGTTTGACAAATCGCCGATCTCGAGGAAATTCGAGAGGTTGATGATGTCGTGCCCTTTTCCGTTTGCGGTAAAATCCCGAATCGTGTCGTGGCCGGTCCCTTTGTCGAACTCGAAATCATCTGCTCCAGCGCCGCCAAAAAGGACATCATTGCCCTTGCCGCCGGATAGAGCATCGTCGCCGCCGCGGCCTTTCAGGATGTTATTGCCCCTGTTGCCGAAGATACTATTGCCTTCCGCATTGCCGATACCACTGGTCCTAGCCGAGCCGAGCAGGAAGAGGCTCTCGAAATTGGCGCCGAGCGTGAAGCTGACGGTTGAATGGACTGCATCATTCGTGCCACCTGTCGCGTCCTCGATTAGGTTGGCATCAGCGTTGTCGACGAAATAGATGTCGTTGCCGGTGCCACCTTCGATCAGACCGTCGACCGTGCCACCGCGATTGTCGAACACGTCTTGGCCATCGGCTAGGAGCACATTGCCGCTGATAGTGCCGTGGTTGGTGATGATCTCCCGCTCATCGCCGCCAACGATAGTGCCGCTGATCGCACCGTTATTGGTGATCCTGGACATCTGGCTGCCGTCAGTCACCCCGGAGAGATCGATGCTGGTGTCGCCGTCTATCTTGGCAAATTCGGCATTGATCAGGGTCAGACCATAGGTCAATCCGACAACCGCGTTCTCGGCGTCCAACGTGCTGATGTTCAGGATCGACGTGCCAAGGCTTTCGTTGCGGATACCATCCGCCGTCGCGACGATCTGGCCCTTGTTGACGACTACGTTACCATCGGCGACACTGCCGGAGCCGTCGTTGTCGAGCCAAAGTCCGATATTGCCGGTGATAATGCTGTCGAAACCTGCGGTAATGGTATTGTCCATGCCTCGGATCAGCAGGCCGCTGCCGCCGATCACATGGATCTCGCCCTCGACATCGATCGCATCGGAGTGGAAGTCAGGGCTTTGGAGAATGCCGCTGCTATTACTGACATTGATGGTATCGCCCTTGGCAAGGTTGATCGTCGAATCCGAGTCGGCGATTTCGTAGGTCGAACTGCGGTTGCCGATATTGCGCGTGAAACCCATTTCACTACTCCAGAATTCGTGCAAGCATCGCAACGGCCACAGGTCGCCCTGCGCGACGAGGTGCTCGCCGCCCATGGGATGAGCCGAGGATGTTCAGTTCATTGCCGGCGGTCGACGGATTTGGCCCAGGTGCCTGCACCTCGGTGCATGTCGAGCGTCGCCTTCTTTTCCAACGTCCGTGGGCCATCGCCCTTGCTGTGGATCGCTGCTGCCGGTTGCATATCGGTCAGAAATCAACACGGCAAGCCGGTTTCCAGACGTGGTTTCACTCTGTTGCGCTTTCTGTACGCAACATGCGCTATCTGTCCTTCTGCCGCAGTCAGTTTTTGTGTCAGACTACAAATCGTGGGGTCTGTGTGCCGTTAGGACGATGGGGTTCCGATCAGATCCGAGGCGCCCCTCGGAAATCGCAAACCTCGGGCGAATACCCCTTCTAACCGATCAATCACTCAAATGTGAAATTCGAAACTTCAACGAGAACCGTCAAGTCGCCAGTGGTGCCTGAGTTTCGGCAAGCACTCCCGCGCGAGTGAGAACCTGCACATGCCGGACACGGGTCACTGGGAATGCAGGCTACGCATGTTTGATGGGGACAGTGCCGATGATCGAAATAGGACAATCGCTATTCGACAACTTCACGTCGATGGAGATCCGATATCCGGAGGGACGTAGCGCCGGTCTTGGCGCACAACAAAGATACGAGGCGATCAACAACCATGTCTCCTACCGTCTGAAAGATCGGGGCGCCCGCAGGGATGCATCCGGACCGCTCAGTTTGCTCGGTATGCGTCCGGCCGGCAGTTTGGCGCTAGGCTACAACAGGGATCACTATGCGACCGATATTCGCGTTGACGGCGAGGGACTGGCAAAATACTGCTTCGTCCTGACCACAAGTGGCGCGCTCGAAATGTCGTTGGGCGGATTGGCGCCCGTCGTCGGCGATCGACAGCGTGGACTGATCTATGAAGGTCGCCAGCAACGACATTTCGAGACCGTCGAAAATACCGCCCGGATATTGATGTGGGTGGAGGCTTCGCGATTTGAACGGGCCTTGGTCGCCGGCATGGATGAAGCTCTGCTCGACAAACTGGAATTCGAGAGCCAGATCGACTGGAGCGGCGCCGCTGCTGCTGCTGCTGTACGGCGATCGATCGAATATTTCGTGTCTGAATTGAACGATCCGCACGGGCTTGCAAGCATACCCACAGCGCTCGAGGCATTTACCGACAGCCTGGTTCATCTGATGCTGAATGCGCTGCCGCACAATTATACCGAACGGATGAAGCGCTCCGTGGCGTCACCCGTTCCGGCGCATCTTCGGCGCGCGATTGCTTTCATGCATGCCTCGRCCGACCTGCCTGTGACGATGGCTGATGTCGCAGTCGCCGCAGGATGCGGCACACGCACATTGCTGAACGCCTTTCGCCGCTTCCGCGATACGACGCCGCTGGCGGCACTACACGACATTCGCCTTCAACACGCCAGAAAGGCTTTGCTTGCCGATTCCGACAGTCAATCCGTCTCGAACATCGCCAGGCGCTTTGGATTTTCCAATCCGTCACGATTTGCTGTGGCCTATGGAAAGCGCTTTGGTGAAACGCCCAGAGAAACACGGGCGGCGGACCTGCGTGACTGAGCTATCGTGAGGCGTTTTCTACTTCCTGAGATTCTTCTCGGGCATGTTGGCATGGAAATGGGCGTAGATCTGCCGCGCCACGGTTTCCGAAATGCCGGGCACGGAGAGCAGATCGGGAATGCCGGCGCGCGACACGGCCTTGGCCGTGCCGAAATGCTGCAGCAGTGCCCGCTTGCGGGTTGGGCCGATGCCGGACACTTCATCGAGCGGGTTCTTGACCATTTCCTTCTTGCGCCGGGCGCGATGCGAGCCGATGGCGAAGCGGTGCGCCTCGTCGCGCAGCCGCTGGATGAAATAAAGCACGGGGTCACGTGGCGGCAGCGTGAAGGACGGCTTGCCCTCGGGGAAAAAGCGCTCACGGCCGGCGTCGCGGTCGACGCCCTTGGCGACGCCGATGGCTGTGACGCTGTCAGTGATGTCGAGTTCGGCGAGGATGGCGCGCACCGCGGTCATCTGTCCCTGACCGCCGTCGATCAGGATCACGTCGGGCCAGGCTGGAATGGTGTCGTCTTCGACCGGCGGCAGGCTGCGATCCGGCTTGCCGTTCTCCTTGATCAGCCGCGAGAAGCGGCGTGTCATCACTTCGCGCATCATGCCGAAGTCGTCGCCAGGCGTCAGCTCTTCCGACTTGATGTTGAACTTGCGGTATTGGCTTTTGAGGAAACCATCCGGGCCGGCCACGACCATGCCGCCGACGGCATTGGTACCCATGATATGCGAGTTATCGTAGATCTCGATGCGGCGCGGCGGGTAGGGCAGGGCGAAGGTCTCGGCGAGGCCGGACAACAGCCGCGATTGCGATGAGGTCTCGGCGAGCTTGCGGCCATGCGCCTCGCGCGCATTGGCGAGCGCATGGTCGACGACCTCGCGTTTGTCGCCGCGCTGCGGTGCGGCGATATGCACGCGGAAGCCGGCGCGCTCGGTCAGCGCGTCCGACAGCAGTTGCATTTCCTCGATCTGCTCAGAGAGCAGAATCTGCCGCGGACAGGGCTTGTCGTCATAGAACTGCGCCAGGAAGGCATTCAGCACCTCGGCGCCTGTCAGCGACGGATCAGCCTTGGGGAAATAGGCGCGGTTGCCCCAGTTCTGGCCGGTGCGGTAGAAGAACACCTGAATGCAGGAGAGCCCACCCTCGTGATGAATGGCAAAGACGTCCGCTTCCTCGATCGTGGCGAGGTTGATGCCCTGGTGGCTCTGCACATGAGAAAGTGCTGCCAGCCGGTCGCGATAGACAGCGGCACGCTCGAAATCGAGTTCCTCCGACGCCTGGTTCATCGCCTCGGCGATGCCAGACTTGACGTTCTGGCTCTTGCCGGAGAGGAAGTCGCGCGCCTCGGCGACCAGGGTGTTGTACGCCTCGTCGGAGACCTCGTGTGTGCAGGGGCCGGCACAGCGCTTGATCTGGTAGAGCAGGCAAGGCCGGGTGCGGCTCTCGAACACCGAGTCGGTGCAGGTCCGGAGCAGGAAGGCCCGCTGCAGCGAATTGATGGTTCGGCCGACGGCGGTGGCCGAGGCAAACGGGCCGAAATAGTCGCCTTTTCGCACGCGCGCGCCGCGATGCTTCATGATCGCCGGCGCCCGATGGCTGCCGGAGATCAGGATATAAGGAAACGATTTGTCGTCGCGCAGCAGCACGTTGAATTTCGGCCGCAAGCGCTTGATCAGATTCGCTTCGAGCAGCAGCGCTTCGGTCTCGGTGCGGGTGATGACGAATTCCATATTCGCCGTCTCGCGCACCATCCGGCCGATACGGTTGGAATGCACCCGTCCCGCGGCATAGTTGCCGACGCGCTTCTTCAGCGACCGCGCCTTGCCGACATAGAGCACGTCGCCATCCGCATTCAGCATGCGGTAGACGCCGGGGCTGTTGGGCAATTGCTTGACGAATTCGCCGATCAGCTCGATGCCGGTCAGGCCGGTTTCGGGCAATGGCGTCTCGCGCCAGGCGATATCGGGACCTTTGGCCGTGGGAATATCGACATCGGCTTCGACGATATCGTCGTCATCGTCTTCAGTCACGTTCTCGTCGTATAAAATGCCGCCGTCATCGGGCGTGCGCGGGGTCATTCTCTATTCTCCAAAACGTCCGGCGTCCGCCATGCAAGATGCTGGCCGCCATCCAGCGCGATCATCTGTCCGGTGATCGACGGCGTGTCAAAGAGAAACCGGATGGTCTGACCAAATTCCGGCAGCATCGGCCCGGCCTTCAATATAAGCCCTTCGACCTGCTCTGCAAAATCCTCATCCGTCTGGCGGCYGTTCCGGAGGGTTGGGCCGGGGCCGATGGCATTGACGCGAATGCGCGGCGCCAGCGCCTGCGCCAGAGTTTTGGTCGCCGTCCAGAGCGTCGCCTTCGACAAGGTATAGGAATAGAAATCCGGCCGGAGTTTCCAGACCCGCTGGTCGATGATGTTGACGACGAGACCATGCCGTTCCTCGGGCAACTGCCGGGCAAAATGGCCGATCAGCACCGATGGCGCTTTCACATGCAGCGCAAAATGCAGATCGAAGGTCTCAGATGAGAACTCGGCAACCGAATCTCGCTGAAACACGGAGGCATTGTTGACCAGCAATCCAAGCGGCCCAATCCCGTCGATAGCCGCTGCGACAATCCGCGCACAATCCTCCATCTTGGTGAGATCGCCGCTGACCACCATCGCCTTGCCGCCGTCGGCGCGGATTTCCGCAGCCAGGGCCTCGGCTTCTGCAGTGGAAGTGTGGCTGTGGATCGCCACCGCAAAGTCATGGTGGGCAAGATCGCGCACCATTGCCGCGCCTATTCTCGTAGCTCCGCCTGTGACCAGAGCGGTCTTCAGTTTTTCGGTGGTCAATCCGCTGCCCCGGGAATCGTTTAAATTGTCGGACCAAAAGATATAGCGATGCGAAGCCTTGTCAAAAAGGCGGGATAGTCAAATTTTTAACCATAATATATTTCGAGATACGATAGGAATAAATAAGTAAATAATCTTAGTTAATGAAATATAATATAGAAATATTGGCGTTAATATTTATGTTTTAGGCGATGTTATCGAAATGACACAACAATGCCTTTATTTTTTCACGCTTTGGTAACTTCGCTTCCTCATTTAGTAGTCATCAATTCTTCCAATCCCGACGCGGATTGTTGGCTAAACCCGGCGCTGTTGCATTATTTTTGCGTGGCGCAGCCCGGTCTAAAAGGAGACTAAAATGCGCAACCTGATGATGACCCTTATGGCTTCCGCTATGCTGATCGGCGCAGCTTCCCTGGCCCGTGCGGCCGATGCGATCGACGAAGTGCCGGCCGCCCCCGAGGCGCAGGACACGGTCAGTGGTCCGACCGGCTGGGATGGTGGCTATGTTGGTGCCAAGCTTGGCTATCAGTGGGGCAAGACTAAGGAAGGTGGTCACTATGACGCCAACGGCCTCGGCACCGGCGTCTACACTGGCTACAACATCCAGAACGGCAAGATTGTGTACGGCCCGGAAGCCGACTTGAACTATTCCGGCATCGATCACACGACCAATGGCGTCAAGACCCAGCAGCAGCTCAACGGCTCGCTCCGCGGCCGCGTCGGCTATGACCTCGACCCCGTGCTTCTCTACGGCACCGCCGGTCTGGCGATCAGTGACGTCAAGTCGCAGGACGCGACCTCGTCTGAAAGCAACACGCTGTTCGGCCTGACCGCAGGCGCCGGTGCGGAAACCAAGATCACCGATTCGATCACGGCCCGCGCCGAATATCGCTACACCGACTACAAGCGCCAGAATTTCGACCTCGACAGCGGCTCCGATCGCCGTGGCCTGAAGACCCATGAGCTGAACCTCGGCCTCGGCGTCCGCTTCTGATCACAATCGATCGATATCCCATCTCCAGGCCCCGTCTGCCAAAGGCGGGGCCTGTCGTTGTGCGCCCAGCATGGGCGCATTCTTGTGGGTGGAAGTCCCACCGTAAGCTGGTCATGGCGAGCGAAGAGAAGCGCAACTGCGGAAGGGCGACTGACCGTGGGGAGGAAGCGTGGATCGAACCTGCGGGCCGATGGACAAGAACCGGATATGAGG
>NZ_JBFUFF010000073.1:0-36491 GCF_056403555.1 Rhizobium sp. P2_G2 | reverse complement strand
CGGCAACGCGATTCTCGGGTTTCTGCCGCCCGAATTCGAACGCACGGCCGGTACGATCCAATTCGATGGGACGTCGCTCGATGACATGGACGAACGGCAACGGGCTGCCATGAGGGGACGCAGGATATCCGCGATATTCCAGGATCACACCGCCTCGCTTGATCCGTTGATGACCGTCGGCGCCCAGATCGAAGAAACTGTTCAGGCCACCAGCGGACTATCGAGCAGGCAGGCACGCACACGCGCAATCGAGCTGCTGAGCCGCGTCGGCATTCCGGATCCCGGCGAACGATATGCCAACTACCCGCACCAGTTCTCCGGCGGTCAGCGCCAGCGGATCGTCATCGCGATCGCGCTTGCCGGGACACCGGACATCATCGTCGCGGATGAACCGACGTCGGCCCTCGACGCCACGGTTCAGAAACAGATTCTAGGCCTTTTGCGTGACCTTGTGAATGAGACGCGCGTGTCGGTCATTCTCGTCACACACGACATGGGCGTGATCTCGGAGATCACCGACAGGGTCGTGGTTATGAAACATGGGGAGATCGTCGAGCAGGGCGCCACATCGGCGATCCTAGACGCGCCATGCCAGAACTACACGCGCAGCCTTCTCGCCGCAGTGCCTGTGCTCAAGATTCACAGGTCCGCCGGACCGGGAGAGACCGTCGAGAACTTCGGCAATCGTCGCTTGGAAGACGCGACAATGGAATCCGATTCAGCGCCGCCGATCCTCATCGCTCATGGCGTCACGAAGACCTTTGCAGGGCAGGAGCTACCGTTTTTTCGCAGGAAGACCAGGAAATCTGCGCTGCAGGATGTGTCCGTTCAAATGCGCCGTGGCGAAGTGACAGGGATTGTCGGCGAAAGCGGCAGCGGCAAGAGCACGATCGGTCGGATCATCGCCGGTCTGGAAACGGCCAGCCAGGGAAAGCTCGATATCGATGGGACGTGTTTCGACATTTCTCTTGTCGGCCGCCGCAGCGGGCTGCTCGGCCAGATCCAGATGATTTTCCAGGACCCGGCGGCATCCTTGAATCCCCGAATGCCGGTCGGCGAGACGTTGCAGGAAAGCGTCAGGTTCGGCGCTCCTGGAGCGCAGGACAAACGACCAGATATTGCCGCGATGATGGATCGGCTCGGGCTGGCACGAGGTCYCCTTGCCCGGTATCCGCATCAACTCTCGGGTGGACAGAAGCAGCGTATCTGCATCGCGCGCGCCCTCCTCGCCAACCCGAGGATTATCGTCGCCGACGAACCCACGTCGGCGCTCGACGTGTCCGTGCAGGCGGAGATCGTCACGCTTCTGAAGGAGAATGTGGCGGAGCAGGGGATATCGATGCTCTTCATTTCGCACGATCTCGCTCTCGTGCAAGAGCTCTGCAGTTCGATCTACATTTTTAGGGATGGCAGGGTGGAAGACGCAGGCGCTTCGGAGTTCATCTTCGCACACTCCCAGAATCCCTACACGCGAAGCCTCATTGATGCACGCCCGCGGCGGTTCACGCACTGACCGCAGCGCGTGCGGCGGGGACCGGCAGACAGTCGGCTTCCAGGAATTCGTTCAACTTCATCCACAGCCACGCGAGCGCTCATTCGCAGCGAAGGAAGGTCCGTCATGACAACTATGTTCACAACCGCCGTAACCGGGCAATCTCTCATCAAGCACGATATTCGCGGCATTGACACGCCAGGCTTTCAGGCCGCACGGGAGGTGCTGGGCCGGGCCGATCTTGCATTCACCAACTTTGAAAGCACGATCCAAGGAAGTCATGGCGGATGGCCGCTCAAGGGCTCGTTCTTCGGATGCAGCCAGCCAGTCGTTCTCGACACGCTACAAGCACTGGGATTCCAGGCGCTTTCGCTGTCGAACAATCACGCTTTCGATCTCGGTCCTGCCGGGGTTCTTTCGACCCTTGAAGAGGCAGACAGGCGCGGCTTCCTGCATGCCGGCATCGGGCGCAACCATACTGCAGCGGCTCGTGCCGCCAAAGGTTCGTTCGGTGGCAGGAAGGTGGCCCTCGTCGCGATGGATGGAGGACCCGGACCCGATTTCATGTACGCAGCGGACGCCGCCAATGGGCTACCCGAGCGTCCGGGCGTGAACCGGCTGAGGTTGAGCAAGGTGATCGATGTCGACAGCGACACGTTCGAACAGTTGCGTGCCGTTCGTGACAAGGTTGGCTACACGACGATGGACCTCGCCAATGACAGCCAACCGGACGACGCGCCACGTGTAGACCCTGAAACCGAAATCAGCATCGCCCGGGCGATTTTCAGGCGCTCCGACAGATGCGGCCGAAATGTCAAAGTCGATGCGGTCGACATGGCGCGAAACCTCGCCGCGATCACGTCTGCGGCAGAGGAGGGGCATCTCGTCATAGCCTACGTGCATCACCACCACTGGGCATCGGACTGGTATCAAGTTCCGGAGTGGGTCGATGCCGTTGCAAAAAAATGCATCGATGCCGGCGCGTCCATGTTCGTCAGCCACGGCGCGCCCGTGCTCCAGCCCGTCGAAATCTATCGACAGCGCCCCATCTTCTACAGCTTGGGCAACTTCATCTTCCATGTGAAAGCCGAGAAATCACCATGGAGGGCGTCGGAGGTGTGGGAAAGTGTAATTGGCCTATGTTCGTTCGACGAGAATGGCAACGTGGCCGACATGTCCTTCCATCCGGTCGTCATCGGCGGCAGCGAAACGCCGGACAGTGATGATCTGGAACAACGTCTTGCCCCCGAACTTGCAGGTGCGGCCGACGGCGAGCGGATCCTGCACCGGTTTCGGGAGCACTCCGCGAAGCTCGGTACCGATATCGAAATCTCCGCTGGCGTTGGCCTTTTGAGACTTTAGTTGACGCGGCGGCAGCGGAATCAAGATTATGAAGAATCCTGGCCGGTCTCGATCTTTTCTGGTCGAGCAGGAGGTTTTGTAGCTACGGTTCGCTTCGCCGTCTCGACGTTGAGAAGATCGGCGGCTTGCACTCCGAGGATCCCCGCAAGACTATCTACCATATCGATGGTTGCGCCATATTGGCAGCGCTCCAGCGAGCTGACATAGGTGCGATGGATATTGGCCCGGTGAGCAAGCTCCTCTTTGGAAAGGCCTCTTGCATGCCGCAAGGCTCGAAGGTTTGACGCAAGTATCTCTCGTATAGTCATGACGAGAAATATGCGCCCGTTGCAGCGCATACATCTACAGAGTATTCTCTTCTTTCATGTTCAATGACGGCCTTAGGAATGTTGATTTGCATTGAGACCTTGGACGAGAACCCATTCGCACCGGCATCCACGACTATCTTCCATGTTCATGCGAATTTGTGCATAATGCCGTCATGACCGAACTGTTGGAACACGCCATTGAACGGGTCCGCTCCCTCCCTCCGGAGGCGCAGGACGATTTTGCCCGCGTCCTTCTCCGCCTCGCCGGCGAGGAAGACTCCGTCTATCAGCTCACGCCTGAGGAAGAGGCAGACCTTGATACTGCCGAGGCCGAAATCGAGCGGGGCGAGATTGCCACCGACGCAGAGGTGGCCGCCGTCTTCGCAAAATATCGGCTGTGAAGCTCCGTTATACCCGAACCGCGCTTCTTCAGATCGACGAGGCGCTCGATTATGTACGAGAGCGTTCGCCTCAGGGGGCTGCGCGCATCAACGAGCGGATTGTCGTCGCCGTCAATCTTGTCCTCGATCACCCTAAAGCCGGACAGCGGACAAACCGTCCTGGAGTGCGACGCGTGGTGCTGAAACCCTATCCATACGTGATCTTCTATCGTGTCACCGAAACCGAGATTATCGTCCTGCGATTCCGGCATACCGCCCGCAAGCCCCAGCCGCCGATGAGGTTACGTTGGCGAAGCCCGCAAGGGGTGAATTCTCCGGAGAATTCCGACGGAGCACGAACATAGTGTCAACCGGCATGTTGGGCGCCGCGTCAGTTAAGTTATTGATAATGATAAAGAAAATCGCATAATCTATCTTATGGAACTTTGTGCCTAGTATCACAGCGAAGATTCCTCGGACTTTCAAAACACACATTGTGCATTTTTGCAACATCCAGTTCAGTCTATTATTGCCAAGCTTTTGAATAGATAGACGCCGACAATTGCCGTTTCTGCATCATTCAATGTGAGAAGCGCCCTTTACCCGAAGGCAGCCTTCCTGGAACGTGATGCAGGAGTTTCTTGAGCACGTCAGGTTGACCGCATTCGTCCTCAATGGATGCGGTCAACGCACACTGGACTGTTGGGGGCAAATGATCTCGTATTTCGGAAGTGTAAAGCCCGACCAGACGGACATCATGGGCCATTTCTCAGCCCAACATTACGCCGAGGCGTTTGACCAGGCCACGTGGTGCTTCATGTCCACATTGGGATACCGCGCGAGCGACATCAAGGACCATGGCGAGGGCTGGGCGGACGTCCGCCACCTAACCACATTCCATAAGGAGTTGTTCGCCGGGGACAGCTTCCACATCGACACGCGCATCCTCAAGGTTGGAGAAAGCTCAATGAACTTGTTCCACGAGTTGAGAAATCAATCGGGCGAGGTCGCCGCTGCGATGGACATTACCTCAGTGTATTTCGACGTGCGGACCCGGCGCAGCGTTGCAATCCCAGAGCCAATCAAACTCGCCGCATTGCGCGAGCAAGCCGAAACGGGACGCGATCCGGCGTAAGCGCCGCCGACAGCCGAACAGAACTCGCATTGTTGGTTTCCAGCACGAATTGATCCACTTTGCCGTTTCTCGCCGACCAGCAGTTCGCCCAATTTGTCATGTGTCGCGAGCCTTTGAGGGTGGCGACGTGGATCCGCGCGAAGCAGAAATACGGCTCAAATCGAGGCGAAAATCAACACCAGGTGCAGCTTTCGCCAGTTGCGACCGGATTTGGCACCGTGCTTTTTCTTCGAGCCATCGGCCCGCGCCGCAAAACTGCAAGCCTGTGCTGTCGATGAGAACTTGGATGGGCCCCTTCTTCGAAATATGACCACGATCATCGTGCCGCCCGTTCGTCGATCGTCGCTTGCTTGCTTGCCCGACGGCACAGGGTCGTCTGATCGGGAACGGCGAGATCCAGGTTCAGCACCGTAACACAGACGCGAGAAAACCCTCCGTCTGGCACAACCTCAGGCCGAACACCGCCCCAGCGTCAAGCGGATCGCCAGATCGGAATAGCGGGGTTGGCCACCGCTCGTCTTCCGCTTCGGCGCCTGCCGAGACGACAATGCCTACGCCGTCATCCAAAGTGTCCGGCTTCCGCCCCGACGAAGGCCTGCCTCGTATTCCGGCCAAGTCATGAGCGTGAACATCATCTTGCCAATACCGTAGCGGCGGGAGGCATTGTGCTTGAAARGCATCGTGGAGGCCCCAATCTGGGCCTGGGCCAGCAACTACTTAGACCCGATTAACGATTCCCGCACCAACGCCCTCGCGAATAGTTCGCCCATAATATTCAAATTACTGCTTGCAACATTCGTCGTTGTCTATCGGAGGGCTGGGGAAAACCGCGACAGCGCCATGCGGTTGCAAGTCGACCACAGGTCGATAGGATCCGTGATGCCCCGCCGGTAAAAGCCCAGGATCTGAGCCGCCAACCATTCTTTTTCCGCCGGCGACTTTCCGCACCACGCCTGCGTGGCTATTGAACGGAAAATGTCGTCGAAAAGTGCGGTCTCCTCACCGGTGGCATCTCCCCACATTCTGTCTCTCCAGGACAATGCAGGCGGGACGTCACCTTCCCGCCGACAACTCTGACATAATAGTATAGCCTCACGAGCGAAGGCCAAAGACCAAGTTCGACAAATTGTCGAGAGACTGAAGTACCAGAGAGTGAGTGCAATGCAATGGTGGACCGATGAACCACCGATCAACACCGAGATCGAGTATGAACGCGACAACGGTGTAGCCGCACCAGGCAAGCTTGCTTATGGCGGCGAATTCGGTCAAACGCTGGCGAGCGTTGGGAGCGCTGTAGGGTTCACGAATCCGTGAATTTTGGAACGTGTCATCTTCCTTATCAGTTCCGGCCTATATCAAGGACTTAATGGAGCGAGAAGATGAAAACATGGACCATGTCATGGATGGCCATCGCCTTGAGCAGCACCCTTGCCGTCGGCACGGCCTTTCCTGCCGGCGCCATACCGGTGCCGACGCGAGCTGCGCCCTCGATCACCGATGTCCAAACCGTCAAGACAGACCGCGACAAGCGCCTGTGGCGCAAGCGGGGCTTTAAGCGCCATCATGCGACTCGACACCACCACGTGACCATCCACCGCCATCATGGAGCCATGTATCACGTGTGGCGTGGGCACCACGGCTATCGCTACCACAGGCCTGGATACCGTCTTTACAACGGGTTCTGGTACCCACCTGCTGCATTCAGTCTGGGAATTGTCGTGAGGCCGGGCGTGCGCCACGGTAGCGCCCACGTGCGCTGGTGCAGGAACCACTATGTGTCCTACCGGGCGTCTGACAACACCTTCCAGCCGTACCACGGTCCTCGCAGGCAGTGCGTTTCCCCTTACGCGCGATAGCCTGAATGCGGGCTTTATGGGTCGCCGTCCATCGGCGTCCCTACAGGGTTTCGCTCATGGACAGCAGCCCGCGAAGCGTTGCTTTCACGCCAATTTGACTATGGTTTCTTGTTCGCGGTGCCGGAAAGCTGCTCGCTGGCGGTGGTTTTGATGCCGGGCGACGCAGGAGAACCTGGATGGATCGCGACCGTGGCGATCAGGGCCAGAACCAGTGCGATCGCGAAAATCGCAAGAACAAAGGCCAGCATGCCGCGGCCTGCTTTTTTGTCGGTATCGTTCATGGCCTTCCAACCGACGCAGTCTGGTTAAGTTCCCGAATAACGTCAATGCGGTCAGGATGCGCCTTAGCTCCCCGTCGTCAATTCGGTTGAAGACTGAACAGGTCCGGCTGAATGATCAAATGCGAGCACAGCCGCCGCGATGACAACTGCGGCGGCGAGAACGATGAAAACCATCGCTAGGACGGGATCAAGAAAGGTTTTCCGCGTGCTCATGAACTTGAGCTACCTTGCCGGCGTCATATTATCAACTGCTCACCACGATCGCGGTGCGACGTTCGGCCACTGAAAGAACGGCATATCCGGCGAGACCGGCCAAACATGAGCCGATCAGAATGCCGAGCTTCGCCTGATCCTGGATGTGCGGGTCATGGAACGCCAGCAGGCTGACGAACAAGCTCATGGTAAACCCAATCCCGCACAGCATGGCAACCCCGAAGGTCTGAAGCCAGCTTGCGGCCGCCGGCAAAGCGACCCAACGCAGCCGCACCATCAGCACGACGGCGCCGAACACACCGATGAGCTTGCCAGCCAGAAGCCCCAGACCAACACCCAGGGTCACGGGGTCACCGAATGCGTCGAGGCCCAGCCCGGCAAACGTCAGACCGGCATTGGCGAAGCCGAACAACGGCACGATGCCGAACGAGACTGGCCGGTGGAGTGCCTGCTCGAGACGGTGAAGCGGCGAGCGGCTGGGACTGGCTTCCGGGGTTCCCGGAGTCAGCGCGATCGGGATCGTCATGGCCAGCAAAACGCCGGCAATGGTCGCATGAACGCCGGACAGCAGGACCAGCAACCAGAGCACCGAGCCGAGCGCGAGGTAGGGCAACAGTCTCTGGACACGCAGGCGGTTCAGCGCCACCAGCAGCACAAACACGATCCCAGCGCCGCCGAGAGCGGCCAGGTTGATGCCGTGCGTATAAAATATCGCGATGATCAGGACCGCGCCCAGGTCGTCGATAATGGCCAAAGCGGCCAGAAACACCTTGAGCGTCACCGGGACCCGTGGTCCGAGCAGCGACAGGACGCCCAGGGCGAAGGCAATGTCCGTGGCCGCGGGAATGGCCCAACCGTGCGCAGTCGCCGGACTGGCTGCGTTGATGAGCGTGTAGATGAGTGCCGGCACCAGCATGCCACCGACGGCTGCGCCTCCGGGGAGAAGCCGGCGCGGCCAGCTCGCCAGCTGGCCATCCAGCATCTCGCGCTTGATCTCCAGTCCGACCAGGAGAAAGAACAGCGCCATCAGCGCGTCATTGATCCAGTCCAGGATGCTGAGCGGTCCTGCGTGGATGCGCAGAAGCTCGTGATAGGCTGGCGCCAGGGGCGAATTTGCCACGAGCAGGGCAAGTGCTGCTGTCGCCATCAGCGCCAGACCGGCCGAAGCCTCATTGTCGAGAAATTTGCGAAAGGTGGACTGAATGCGGCCCTTTGAGCGTGATGGAGACATGGTTCGCTCTCCCTTGTTGAGAGGTTGATCGAAGTCTCCGTCGATTTCGGGGTTTCCCGCATCGCACGCAGCACACGCCAGATAATGCTTAAAGCAGGCCCATTCCGTTTTCCAGCGTTGTCGGCGCCTGCAGAGGCCAAAAAGACGCCMGCGCCCCAGGGTAAGGCAGCGGGCGGAGCAAACCCGGCAAGAGGAAAGGACACCGGGCGGAGATCGTGTGAATCAAACCTTACAGCAGCAGCATAGTTCCGGACCGCCGCTTTCGAGCATGCGACCTACTCTAAGCCCATATATCTGAATTTACATGGAACTTTTTTGGTCTGCATCAAATTACGCTCATAGGAGAGGGCGCATAGAAAGGCAAAGAGATGAACACACCGGCAATGATCGTTGTGGCGTTGAGCACGGTTTTGGGGTTGGCGGCAATCGTGCCAGCCGAGGCCATGCCGAATGCCGCTCCGAACGTGGAACGCACCACCGACGTCCAGCAAGCCAAGGTCGTCGTTAAGCTCGGCTATTGGAACGGTCACCGAGGATACCGCTACCGCAGGCCAGGATACCGTCTTCACAACGGCTTCTGGTATCCGCCGGCAGCCTTTAAGTTTGTGGTGAGACCGCACCGGCATCGCCACTGGTATTGGTGCGGCCCGAGGCACCACCGCCATCGCTGCTGGCGTTAATCGGGTTGCAGCATGCAATCAGACAAGCCGCGAGCGTATGCTGACGCGGCTTGCAGCCCGCTCTACGGCCTTTCACATGCGTTCCTTGATCCCCGCAGAAATCAGCCACCAGTTGACCGGATAGCTGGTCAAAAACCCCGCAGTCATGGCGATCTGCATGGTGAACCAGAACTCGACGCTGTCGACCTCTGCCTTGACGCCGAATGCGTGAGGGTAGAGGTCAAACTGGAAGAAGGCCATTGCGCCGTACATGCCGACCTGCCAAGCGGCAAGCGATAGGGTATCTGCCTTCAGCGCCGCAATCAGCCCTTCCCGGGGTGAAACCTGACGCATCGGCACGATCGCGAAATATTGAAAGACAATCCCGAGTGCGAATGCGAAGACGAAATCAAGCACCCAAACCGCGAAGGTCTTTTCCGGAAATATCCAGTGCCACCCAAGCCAAACCGCGATGACTGGAAATGCGAAAGCGAGCCATTCCGCAAGTACGTCGCCGATGGCGCAGCCGCTTCCGCAATGAAGAGCGCCTTTGCCAACCATGACGGGGAACCCGCTTTCTGCCTGGTCTGATCTTGGCCGGTTCCCGGCCGTGGGTCGTCCATGGCGATAGTAGGCCCAAAGCACGAGCAGAGTGCCGAATGTGGCCGTGACCGGCCAGACGACGTTCATAATGCCCATCTTCTGGGGATGCTTGATAACATCCACAACGATCACCAGGGCGGAGACTCCGCCTGTGACGAGAAGGACGACAGATAAAACCTGGAACCACGTCGGAAACATCGCGTCACGGCCATCTACGGCGGCCGACCTCCTCATGTCAGTTTATATGATTGGTTGCTGCCGGTCAGAGCCCGGCACCCTTCCGGCACCTTGCTAGGATCCCGACAGGTTGGGGTAATCGGGCAGCGTGATGTCGTCACGCAAACTGCGTCCGACCAGGAGGTTGGCCACGCCGGGAATCGCCAYCAGCCGGGTGGCCCAATTGCGAACGGTGACGCCGAATGCCGTCTTCGGCGCGAAGCTTGAGGCGAACTGCGCGGCGGCGGCCTGCTTCAGCTGCACGAACGACATCAGTTGTTTCTCATAATTTGAAAATGCCTGACCATAATTGCCTCCGGCGCGGGCGATTTCGCCCGCCAGCACATAGGCTTCCGTGATCGCCAGACCGGTCCCCTCCCCAGCGAGCAGTGAGACACAGGCGGCAGCGTCACCGACCAGAGCCACCCTGCCGCTCGACCACTTTTGCATTTTTATCTGGCTCACCCGATCGAAATAAATCTCTTTCGTGCGGCTCATGGCATCGAGAATCTGCCTGCTTTCCCAGCCCGTGCCCGCAAATACGCGTTCGAGCATGAACTTGCGGCCTTCGTCGTCCTTGGGCATCTCGCCGGAGAGATACTCGCCGCGAAACACGAACAAAAAAAGCGTCTGGTCATCGCGCATCGAAAACCGGGAGATCTGGCGCCCGGGCTCGGTATGGCTGACATAGACGAGCTCGTCACGCGGCTGGTACCCCGTAACCTCGAAGGCGGCGACATAGTAGCCGAGGAACTTCTCGAACAGCTGGTCGGCGCCAAAGGCAATCTTGCGAACCGATGAATGCAGTCCGTCGGCGCCGATCACCAGCTTGAAGTCACGCTCCTGCCCGCTCTTGAAACCGACGCGAATCCCGCTCGGATGCTGGCTAAGATCGGCAACGGAGTCACCGAACATTGTCTCAACCCGTCCTTCGATCGCGGTGTAAATAGCGACCGAGATGTCGGAGCGCCTTATGCTGGTAAATCGCCCGTTCAGCGTCCGCGTGAAGACGTCGGTGGCGAAGCCGCCTTCCTGGCCGCCGTGTCTGTCAACGAGGCGTACCTCACGGACCTGATAGCCGTGACGACGCACCTCGGGCAGGATCCCCATGCGCTCCGCGATCTCGTAGCCGATGCCCCAGAAGTCGATGATGTAGCCGGCCCTGCGCAGGCCGCTGGCCGCTTCTATCAACGTCGGCTCATGACCATACTGAAGCAGCCAGTAGGCGAGCGCCGGACCGGCTATGCCGGCGCCGTTGATTGCCACTTTCATTGCAACCACCTTCTCCGTCCGTTCAAACAATCGTAGTGGCCGGTGCACTGCGAACGCCGGCTCTAAAACGTGTGCCTACGGCAGCGCGTAGGCGATCACCTGATCGCCGACCGACGTCTTCATGAAATGGTGTCCGCCCGTCATCATCACGACATACTGCTTGCCATTGGCCTCGTAGGTCATGGGCGTCGCCTGACCGCCTGCAGGCAGCACGTCACTCCAGACGGTTTTCCCGGTCCTGATGTCAATGGCACGGATCAGATTGTCGGTTGCTGCGGCGATGAAGATCAGCCCGCCAGCTGTCACGATCGAGCCGCCGTTGTTTGGCGTGCCGATATTCCAGGGGAGCATCGACGGAAGGCCGAAAGGACCGTTCGTGCGAGCCTCGCCCAACGGTCGATCCCAGAGCGTCTTGCCCGTCTTGAGGTTGATGGCGCGGATGCCGCCATAAGGGGGCTGTTTGCAGAGCAAACCTGTGCCCGGAAGCTGCCATCCGGCATTGACGTCGACCGCGTAAGGTGTCCCCGCTTGGGGATCGCCTGCGCCTTCAACGCCGCCAATCTGTCCCCGGGTCTGATCTCTCGGCGCCCATCCTTTTTCGTCGGCCTCCTTGCGAGGCACAAGACGTACGTAGTTGGGCATGTCATTGTAGTTGGCGATGATGACGCCTCGCAACGGATCGACGGCAATGCCGCCCCAGTCCGAGCCACCATTATATCCCGGATATTCGATCGTATGCCGATCGGCCAGAGGCGGAGTGAAGATGCCTCGATAGTCGGCCAACCTGAACTGTATGCGGCAGATCATCTGATCGATGGGAGACATACCCCACATCATCGCCTCGGTGAGGTTCGGCTTCATGAGCGTGTGATATGTCGAAAAAGGTTGCGTCTTGGCACGCTGATTGGGCTCCACGCCGCCTTGCGGCACCTCACGTTCCTCGACATTAACCAGAGGCTTGCCGGTGCGACGGTCCAGAACGAACATATCGCCGCGTTTGCTGGGCAGAATAAGAGCGGGAACCCTGCCGGCGCCGGACGGGAAGTCAACCAATGTTGCCTGCGAGCCCAGATCATAGTCCCAGACGTCATTATGCACGGTCTGGAAATGCCAGACGGGCTTCCCGGTCGTCACGTCGATGGCAACGAGCGATGTCGAGAACTGCTTCTCCTGCTCCGAGCGGCTGCCGCTCCAATAGTCGACGGCCGAGACACCCAGGGGAAGATAGACGAGGCCGAGTTCCTCATCACCCGATGCCGTGGTCCACATATTCGGTGTGCCGCGGGTATAAGTCTTGCCGGCTGGCGGCAGTCCGGTCACATCCGGCTGCGCCATATCCCAGGCCCAACGAAGCGCGCCGGTCACAGCGTCATATCCCAGGATCACTCCCGAGGGCGCGTTGCGTTTCTGTCCGTCGAGGACCTGGTGGCCGACGACGACCACCCCTTTGACGACCGTCGGCGCGGAAGTGATTGAATACATTCCCGGTTCGGTTTCCCCGATACCCACCGAGGTATCGACAGCACCATTGCCGCCAAAATCTTTGCACGGTTCTCCCGTTTTGGCGTCGACGGCGATCAAGCGGGCATCGAGGGTGCCTTCGATGATGCGCTCGGGGCAAATGGTCGTCACCGTAGCATTCGGCACCGTGTAATAGGCTACCCCGCGGCAGGCTGCCGTGTAGGGAATGTTTTTGTCTGGCACTTTGGGGTCATAGCGCCACTTTTCCTTGCCGGTCGCCGGATCGAGCGCAATCATGATGTCCTTGGCCGAGCAGAGATAGAGGGTGTTACCCACTTTGAGCGGCGTCGTTTCAGCGCCGTATGTTCCCTTGGCGGCTTTGCTGGGAAAGTCACCGGTATGCGCCAGCCAAACACGCGCAAGCTTGCTGACATTTTCAGGCGTGATCTGCTTGAGGGGTGAATAGCGTCTAGCGCTGTAGCTGCCGCCATAGGCAGGCCAATCCTCTCCCGCCTGCATCGGCGAAGGATCTATCATTACTTTCGCAGCTGCGTCAGGAAGCGGCAAAGTTGCTGCTTCAGGCGATAGTTGCACCACCGCCCATCCGCCGGCAAAAGCCAGAAGGACGACCGCTACGAGTGCCGAGAGTGCTCTTGGCCATGACGTTCGCGGCCGCAGGACGGGCAACGCAAGGATAATAAGGCTGAGGAGGATGATCGCACCGATCAAGCGTGGGACAAGCGCCCATGCGTTGAGGCCGGCYTCCCAAAATGACCACACGAGCGTCAGCGCGAAGAGCCCAAAATAGAGCCAGGCGCCTGCTGCCAGCCGGCTAAAAAGCAGGATGCCGGCGATCAGGACCGACACCCCGGCACACAGGTAGTACAAGCTCCCACCCAGCCCTGCGAGCCAGCCGCCGCCAATGCCCAAGGTAATGCCGATAACACAAAGGAGGGCAGCTAGCAGCTTAACCAACCATGAAGATAGGGGCCGGTTGCCTGGATTATATCGCACGACGCTATTTCCCATGCAAATTTATCCAACCTTAAGAGCCACCCACCGGTTCCAACATATTTGCGAGATTCAGAGCTTGCGTCAAAATGACTACGGACAGCGCCGAAAAAACTGCGGTGTGGATGGGCTCTGCTCGCGACGCAGGGACGGACGCCCTAAGTACTCCCTTCTGCAGCCGTTGTTTCCAGGTGAAAGGACGCCACCCGTTTAAGCGTCAGCCCTTGGACAATGATGGTGAAGATCACCACGAGGTAGGTTGCGGCCAGAAGGAATGGTTTTGTCAGCGTTTCCGGCAGGGAGAGTGCCAAGGCGATCGAAATGCCGCCGCGCAAACCTCCCCAAGTCAGGACCACAACGGAACCGTTGACAAAGTCGATCCACCGCCGAAGCGCCAGAATCGGAGCGGCTGTCGCGAGGAACCGACCGAACAGCACCAACGGAATGCAGGCGGTCGCCAGCCCGAGCAATTTGACGTCGAAACGGAGAATCAGGACTTCCAGGCCGATGAGCAGGAACAGGATCGAATTTAAGGTGTGGTCGACAAGTGTCCAGTATCCGAAGAGATAACGCTGGGTCAGATCGGTCAGGGCGTCTTGTGGGCCGCGGTTGCCAACCAGAAGGCCAGCCACGACTACAGCGATCGGGCCGCTCATGTGGAGGAGCGACGCCAGCGAATAGCAGCCCATTACAAGGGCGATGGAGATCATAACCTCAATTGGATAATCGTCGATCGCCCTGAGCGCCCTGTAGGCGACGTATCCCGCCACGAAGCCGAGGATGCCTCCGCCGACGGCTTCCAGGAAGAAAAGTTCCGTCACGTCCGCTATGCTCGGAGTACCGCCGGTCGGCGCTGCCAGCATCAGCAAGGCGGTGAAGACCACGACACCTACGCCGTCGTTGAATAGGGCCTCACCGGCCATGTCGGTCTCCAGCGACGCCGGAACCTTCATGGTCTTGAGGATGGCCAGAACAGCGACCGGGTCCGTCGGGCTGATCAGGGCGCCGAACACCAGAGCCCACACGAGCGGTATAGCGGGCCCCAGAATAAGTGATCCCAGCCAAAGCCCTAAACCGACTACCAGCGTCGAAATGAGTGTGCCGGCGCTCGCCATTAGGCTCACCGGCCAGATGCGGCTGCGCAGCAGGTTAAAATCGACATGCAGCGCGCCGGCGAATAGGAGAAAAGCCAGCATGCCATTCAAGACCGCGTGCTCGAAATCGACCTGGCGCAGCAGACCAACCAGCTCGTTGTACAGGCGCAGGGAGGGAAACAGCAGTTCGGCCACGATCAGAGCGAGCGACGCCAACAGCCCGATGACCAGCATGCCGATCGAATGTGGTAGCCGTACGAACCTGACGTTGGTCCACGCGAAGGCAGCGGTTAGAACGAGAAGAATCGCAATCAGATCAAATACCGACAGCATTGTTGTCACCCTCGCCTCTGACATGTCGAGCAGCAGAAGCCACATGGGGACGTTGTGCAAACATTTTTTATCCTTTGGCTGCTTGGGGCTGCCGCCATTGTTGCCACGGGTGTTGGGAGAGACCGCGAGCAGTTCGACCGCTACAAGGCCATGTCCCTGCTTGCACTCGGACTTGGCTGGCCTCTCTTCGTGCTGGTGTTCGCTCTCGGTATCCTTCTGTGGCTGGTCGGGATCGCGGTGCACCAATTCCACAAACGCTAGACGAAGTTAAACCCTTCTGCGAAGCCCGACAAGATAATCCCTGATTTCCATGAGGTGCTTGGGTTGCTCGGTGCTTTCGAGGCGAAAGGACATTTTTCGGTTTCCTTGCATAGGGCATATCGGCCGGAGCTAAGCCGCGGTCACCAGCTGGGCCGAAACGCCGGAAACCGACCGGCAGCCCGAAAAGCTCGCCGATATCCTGGGCTTTCAGGCGCAGATCGATGCAATTGAGCGGGCCATACGTGATGGAAGTTGAGCGGACCGCCCAGCTCATCACCGGAACCCGTGCATCAGCGGCATCCAGATGGCCATGGCCACCATCATCAGGTCCTCGGTCAGTGAGACGAGACCAAGCGGCACGGCGTTGTTGCCGCCGACGCAGGCGCATTTGAGTTCGCGGTGATCGATATAGACAGCCTTGAAGACCGAGACTGCTCCAATCAGCCCGATCATCAGCGAAAGCGGCGCGGAGAGCCAAATGAGGCTGCCTGACAACATGAGGAGGCCCGCCAAGGTTTCGGCGAAGGGATAAACGTATCCATATGGCACGTATCGCCGCGCCAGCAGATCGTAATTGAGGAACATGGTCGAGAATTTCTCGACATCCTGGAGTTTTTGCACCCCAAGAAGGCACATTGCCACCGCGATGAACCGCTCCAGAGTGAGCAAGGGTGAGATGCTGTGTCTGGTTGCCCAGCTGATGGCTACGGCCATCAGCAAAGCGACCGCGAAGATGGCAATCACCGGACGGTAGGTGGTGTCACTAGGCTTGAGTACATGCTGCCCGAAGCGCGTTCTCAGTTCGTCATAGCCGCCGACCCGCTGACCCTCAATAAACACCTGAGGCGTCGTTTTGACATCGTGCTTGCGCTGGAAGGCATCTGTGTCCTCACGGGTCTTGAGCCAGTGGTCTTCAACCCGGTAGCCCTCATGCTCCAGAAGGTATTTGGCCTTCAGTCCGTAGGGGCAGACGTGTTCAGGCATGACCATGCGATAGACGGATGCGGTTTTCATCATTGCGTCCTCAGGCTTCTTATCCGCTATCTGCTAAACCGCAGGCGCCGGAGGCTGTTCCCGTCGATCCGTGTGAATGATGGCGTTGCGATGCCAACGCGTCTAAGTTCGTCCTGATTCGGCACCTGATGGCTGAGGGGGGAGTATGGGCTGGCGAACTCGCATGTCATCCGAAAGGTGGGGGCAACGCCTAGTCTTTGCGCTGTTTGCGCTTGCCGTCCTGGGCGGCCTCTTCGTGGAAGCCTTGCGCAATGCCGCGCCGCTGCCGGCGCCTGGCTACCACCGGCGTCCCGGCCGCGGGAAACGGCAGGAAACCTCCGAGCAAAACTGTTACCGGCTGGAGGCGGGGTCGTGTGCCGGCGGCAGCTGAGAGCGCCCGCTAAAAGGCTGAATTGGCGTGCGATCCTTCTGGCCGGTGCAATCCAGGAAAATGGAGGCGCTGCCTGGGAAGGTAATGCGGGCCAACCATGCGGATGCGGCGGCCCCGCATATCGATGATCGAACTATAGCCAGGACTCCTCGGGTGCTGCGGCGGCGCGGTCGCGCCCAGGGACAACAGGCAGGCGACCGGGACAGGTGCCCGGCGAAGGACGGCATGGAGACGGGGGAATGGTGTTTCAGACATTGGATAGCCAAGACTGCATGCGGTGCATCAAGTTATTCATGATGCACGAAATTGTTCAAAATGGCACTTCCAGACAGGTTTTGAAGGCAATCATGGCTTTGTTGACCTGATTTGAAGATTGATTTGTCGCAGAGCCGCCTGACAGCCGTTGATTATTGCGGCAAAGTGCGGTTTGACCTCACGAGCGCGGCCCACATGACGTTCCCTCCCATGCTTACCCGTTCATTGACGACCTGGTCTGGCATTGCCGTCTCGAAGCTGAAGGCGCTGATCCGACGAACGGAAGCTGGCCTCGTGATTATTGCAGCTGTCATCGGGGTGATCTCTGGGCTGGCCGTCACCGTGATGAGCTTTCTCGCCCAGTTGCTGCACCGCGTCGTCTTCGGGATCTCTAGTGCCGGACGGTTGAGTGCGGTGCCGACACTCGACGTCGCCGTGGCGCTTGCCGCACCAGTGGCCGGAGGCCTGCTGCTCGGTGTCATCCTTTATGTTTTGACCGTTCGGCATAAGAAGCCCATCGTCGATCCGATCGAGGCCAACGCCCTGCATGGCGGCCGATTGTCGCTGACGGACAGTGTGATCGTGGTCGTGCAGAACATTGTCTCCAATGGGTTTGGCGGCTCCGTTGGGCTCGAGGCGGGATATACCCAGCTGGCAGCGGGCTTCGCATCCTTCATCGGGTCATATTTACAGCTGCGGCGGTCCGACTTGCGCATCCTGGTCGGCTGCGGGGCCGCCGGCGCCATCGCTGCGGCGTTCGGCGCCCCGCTCACTGGCGCATTCTATGCTTTTGAGTTAATTATCGGGACATACGCCATTGTAAGCCTCACCCCGGTGGTCGTTTCCGCCCTGGTCGCCACAATCGTGGCCCGGCAGCTCGGCGGCAGCGACTTCCTGATCGACGTCGGCTATTTCGGACTGGTCTCCACAAGCAACTTCGTCCCCGCCATTGTCCTTGGCATAGTCTGCGCCGGCATCGGCATTTTCATCATGCAGGGCACAGCTTTCGTTGAAGAGGTGGCACGTAAAAGCACGATTCCACCGTGGCTGCGCCCGTTGATCGGCGGCGCCATTGTCGGCGTGCTGGCCCTGGAAACGCCTCAGGTCCTGTCCGGTGGCCATGGCGCGCTCTATGTCAACCTGGCGAACAATGTGTCAGTGCAGGTGCTTCTGGCCATTATCCTCCTCAAATCAGCGGCTTCCGCCGTCTCGATCGGGTCGGGGTTCCGTGGTGGGCTGTTCTTCGCTTCGCTGTTTCTAGGAGCTTTGATGGGCAAGTTATTTGCGCATTCCGCCCCATTTCTGTTTGGGCAAGCGTCGCTGACGCCGGCGATTTATGCCGTCATCGGCATGAGCTCACTTGCAGTTTCGATCATCGGCGGACCGATGACCATGACGTTCCTTGCGCTCGAGATCACTGGCAATTTCTCGATCACCGTGCTGGTGCTGGCGGCGGTCATCACGGCATCACTGACCGTCCGCACCACCTTCGGCTACTCGTTCGCTACCTGGCGCTTCCATCTGCGTGGGGAGAGCATCCGCAGTGCCCATGACGTTGGCTGGATCAGGAACCTGACAGTTGACCGCCTCATGCGCCCCGACGTCCGTACAGCCCGCCTGAGTACTTCACTTGCGGACTTCCGTCGTGAGTTTCCCCTGGGCTCGGCACAACGAGTGGCCATCGTCGATGAGGGCGACAAATATGTGGGACTCGTGATCGTATCGGACGCCTACTCCTTGCCCTCCGATAAAGCGGAGGCTTCGAACCTTTCCGATCTCTTGCGCTTCAAGAACGATTACCTGTTGCCGCCGATGAACGCGAAGCAGGCGGCGGCGATCTTCGACAGGACGGAAAGCGACGCTCTAGTGGTCCTGGACAGCATCATCGAGCGCAAGGTCGTAGGACTGTTGACCGAGAGCTACACGCTGCGCCGTTACAGCGAGGAGCTCGATAGGCGCCGGCGCGAAGTATCCGGTGAGACATAAATTCGTTCCAGAGGAACAAACCCAAGCCTTTGGCGCTCTCGCGCAGCCAAAACCCCAGATTCGAATATTAAGCTCAACCGTTTGTCTGTGGATTCGGGCAATTTCTGTGGCCTCTGGCAGTTGCGTATGCGGCTATCAGTAATACAATTGCCGAATCGCGAAGCAGCAGGTGGGCGGCGGCGTGCCTTCGAAACCTTTCATACTTTCTCAGACACTTCCGCGCTGGCGCAGTCTCCGGGGACCCGTTCTCCTCCTGCTCAGTGCAGTCATCCCCATTGTGCTGATGGGTGGCGTTCTGGGATTCTATTTTACCGAAAACCAAAAAGCCACGCTCGAGGACAGCATTGCCAGACGGGCGGGTCGCTTCAGTTTTGCGCTCTCTCGATTTCTCCAGACGCAGATTCAGCTGCTGTCCGTGCTTTCGGAGTCCCCTCGCCTTGATCCGCCGCTCCAGGCCGACGAGTTCACCAAGATCGGGGCGCGCTTGCGAGCAAGGTTGCCGGAATGGGACGGTCTCAGGGTCAGCGACGTGAACGGCAAGCTGCTGGTGGTCATTCCGCAGAGCGACAATGTGCGCCGCAATGGCACGGTGGTCGACGTGGAAAGTCATCGCCGGATCGTCGAGAGCGGCATTCCGGTCATAGGGAACACCATGCGCGGCCCACTTGGCCTGCCCGACTTTGCCATCCGCGTTCCCGTTCGGCGGCATGGTCAAGTCGTCTCTGTCGTCAGCGCCGTCATCAGCCCGGTGGCCGTCCTTGATGTCCTGCAGGCCAACGGGTTGCCGAACGACTGGGTCGCCTGGGTGACCGATAACAAGGGCAATCTGGTGACCGCATCCATGGTCGAACCGGGTCTGCTGGCGCAGCCGGCCGAAAAGTATGCCAAGCTGTCCGAAGGGAGAGCTCCCGGCTTTAACACCGCCCTGCTGACCAATGGTGCTGCCTTTGAGACGCTGGCCTCCAAAGTGGACGGCACCGACTGGACCGTCTACGTCGGCATTCCACTGACGGAGTTTGGCAACGCAGCGCGGACGGGCGTTTTGCTGATGATCGGTGTCGGCAGCCTGGCGCTCCTGTTGTCGCTGGCTGCCGTGTTCCTGTTCCTGCGGGAAATGCGGGCGCGGCGTCGCGACGAGGAGGAGCTGGCCAGCTGGCAGAGGCTTGACGCCCTGGGTAAGCTCACCGGTGGCATCGCGCATGACATCAATAATCTGCTGATGGTCTTCCTGTCAGGAGCAGAAACCATTCAGCGCCGGCGCCACGACGAACGGCGCGTCGACCAGGTGCTTGAGGGCATTAAGCTGGCTGTCGCCCGTGGCCAGGCGTTAACACACCGGCTGCTGCAGTTCTCACGCCGTTCCAATCACGATGCGGAAACCGTCTCGCTTTACGAGATATCCCTTTCGCTGACCGATATGCTCCGGCAGGCGGCCCAAGATAAGGTGCAGCTGGTCACGCGCATCGAGCCGGAGCTCTGGCCGGTGACGGTGGATGTGAGCGCGCTGGAAACGGCGTTGATCAACCTCGTCACCAACGCCAGGGAGGCGATGCCTGACGGTGGCTCCGTGACGGTGACGGCCCGCAACGTGCCAGATCTTGCGGCCGAGGGAATCAAACTGAGTGGGCCTGGCGTGGCGCTCGGAATTTCGGATGAGGGAGGAGGCATTGCGCCTGATATCCTCAGACGGGTTTTTGAGCCGTTTTTTACCACCAAGTCGGACGGAGCACCAGGACTGGGTCTAAGCCAGGTCTACAGCCTCGCCGTTCGCTCAGGCGGCACGGTGACGGTTGCGAGCGTTCCGAGCCGCGGGTCGGCATTCACCATCTATCTGCCGCGCGCCAAGCCGGCGGCAGGACAAACAACAGCCGACGCCGCCACGTTCGAAATGCCGAAGCGTGTGCTTGTCGTCGACGACACCTCGACCTCGCTTGCAGTCACCCAGTCTGCGTTGCAGGACTTTGGCCTCGACGTGGTCGCCGTGCAAAGCGGGGCAACGGCCCTCGACGCGCTTCGTACCCAGGGACCATTCCAGGTGCTGCTTTCCGACATCAGGATGCCCGGCATGACCGGTCTGCAGCTTGCCGAAAAGGTCGGCCGGCTTTACCCGGGCCTCGGCGTGGCGCTCATGACCGGCTACAGCGAAGAGCTTGAAGCTGGCGCACAGGTGGATTTGCCCGTGCTCAAGAAGCCATTTGCCGAAGATCAGTTGCTAGCGGTGCTGCGGGAGGTTATGAGCCGGGTCGCGGAGCGTTCCAAGGTGGTGGCCTTGCCGAAGAGATAGAATGTCTCTGGTGGCGCGCCGAAAGCCGGCTGTGGGAACGCATTCCTGACAGGGCAGCGAGGATGCGACCATGGCAGATCGGGCGTTTCAAATCATGTCTCTGATGGCAGCTTTGGTCCTGAGCAGTATCGCCGTGTTGGCTCATGCCGACGGGATAGATGCGACGCTCCAGACCCTGCAAGTGACTGAAGGAAGCTTTCGTCAGCAGGTCAGCGGCTGCGCCGCCACGTCCCATCGCCCACTTCGCGTCGGCATGGACAGCCGACCCAAACGCCTGCATGAGGCCCTGGTTGCGGCCGAAGTATGCCGCAAAGACCTTCTCGGCCGCGTCAATTCTGTGGCGGAGTTCCTTCACAAAGCCTTCAAGGATGGCGAGAAACGTAAGCTGATCGAGCAGTGGCAGCGAACCACGGCGCGCGATATCCAGCTTCTCAAAGATCCAAAGCAGGATCAAACCCAGCTTGGCGACCAGACCGCGCGGGATTACGACGAGTTGGTCTTCGATCTCAGCTGGTAGGTAAAGTCTTGACTATGGCGCGGTGCCGCCGCAAGGCCGCTGCGATAAATACGCGAGAAAGACCATGGTAGAGCGGCTCGCGGGAAAGAACCCGGGAGGTCACGTACCCAATCAGCGCCGTCGCCATGATCGGGATGACAGCGCGATGGTCGCCTGTCATTTCAATGATAATCACGAAAGCGGTCATGGGTGCCTGCACGACACCGGAGAAATACCCGGCCATGCCAAGGATGGCGGCAAGGCCACCTGCAGCTCCCAGGATCCAGCCCAGGCTGCTCCCCAAGCCCGCGCCGACCGAAAGCGATGGCGCGAAAATGCCACCGGGAATGCCCGACAGCATGGAAAGAAAACTCGCCAGGAATTTTTCAGCGAAGAACAGCGGTGGCAAATGAGTCCCGCCGAGCGCATTGCGGGCTTGCGCATAGCTCGTGCCGAAGGTCAGACCGCCGGAAATGTATCCGAGCACGGCGACCCCGATGCCGCAACCGGCGGCCATTAAAAGTGTCCGCTTCATCGGGTTGAAATGCACCCAATGGCGCAGTTTTTGTCCGTAGTAGAGCGCGCCGCCGCTGAAAAGAGCACCGAGAGCGCCGCCGACAATCCCGCACACCGGCACCAGAGCCCAATCCCTTGAGGACAAAGGCAGCACGGCGGTCGTGCCGAAATAGTCGTAGCTGCCCGCCAAGCCCAATGCCGCGAGACCCGAGAGGATGACCGCAGCGAGAACAAGGCCGTTGGCGCGCGATTCGTAAGTTCGGCTCATTTCCTCGATGGCAAAAACAATCCCGGCCAGGGGCGTGTTGAAGGCAGCGGCAATTCCCGCGGCCGAGCCCGCCAGGATGAGTCCCCGCGCATGCGCAATGCCGCCGAAGCGAGCGACCGCGAGCATAATGGCGGCACCCACTTGAACAGTCGGGCCTTCTCTGCCGATTGACGCGCCGAACAGCAGGCCGAAGACAGTCAGCACTATCTTGCCGATCGCCACTTTCAAGGAAAGCAGGAATGTTCGACCATCATCCTCTCGGAGATGACGGGCGGCGATGGCCTGGGGAATTCCGCTGCCTTGCGAATTCGGGAAGAAGCGGGTTGCAAGATAGGCTGACAGCACAAAGCCGAGTGGAGTAAGCAGGATTGCCCACGGATGCGTCACCGAAATGGTACGGAAAGCACGTTGCGCCAGGTCTGCTGCCTCAGCGAAACCGACGCTGATCACCCCGATGGCAAGCGCGCCCAGCCAAAACACCATTCGCGGTCGCCAGATGGCAAGCGATCCTCACAAAACGCGGGTACGGCGGAGAAGTCTCGATTTGCGATAGGTGCCGGGCATGGATGTCTTAACAAATGCGTGGTGGGTCGCCAATGCCGAGCAGCTTCGGCCGACATCTTCGGGATGCAGCCGTTTGCGCACATGCGCTTTGTTAAGTCAACAGCAGCGTCACTATCAGAAAACGGCTTCCAGTAATTGGATCAGGCTGACAGCCACCGCGAATGCCACAGCAATATATATGAGCGCGCTTATCAACGGAAATTTCGACGTGCGGCGATATCCGCTTTGATTTTCCTCGTGATTGTGAGGGCCGCTTTGGAGAGTAAGGCGGCGCCACATGGCGATTGCCCTCTTCCTGGACCGCCGTTTCGAGTATTGCGAGTTTTTCACTTTGTACGTGTTCGTCGGTGGTGACGCTGAATTGTAAAGGATCGATCGGTAAAAACGCCATGCCTAGTTTGGGCGATGAGCATAAGGAATGCATAAACGCGGCCGCACGGGCCCCCAGTCGGCACGGCGGCGGGCATGGACTGCGCGGTCTACAATGCGACAGGCAAGCGCATCCGGTAATTGCCGATCCGCATCGACAGACTGATCGCCTGACGAATTCAAACGGGATCGGCCCTCAGCCGTTCCAGCGCGTCATATAGTCTGCCACCAAAAACATCAGCAGGATCGAGAGCCAGGCGCCGGCCGCGAAGGCGGCGACCCGCAAGAGCCCCAGTTGCTCTCCGACATGCATGTATTTCCAATAGATGCACCCGGCCTTGGTGAAGGCAATGCCGAGGCTGACGCAGAGGCCCGCCACGCCGGTGAAGACAAGGCTGCCGGCGATCGTCGATGCCAGCAACACCAGCAGCACCAGCCAGATCACCACGATTTGTGCTTTCGTGCCCATGCTTCACCGCGCCAGATAGAGGACGGGATAGAGGAAGACCCAGACGACATCGACGAAATGCCAGTAGAGCCCGATGACGACGAGGGTAATGGCGCGCTCGGGCACCACAATCCACCGCTTCGACAGCCCGATTGCAAGATAGGCCAGCAGACCGAAGCCGATCAGCATATGCAACGCATGCAGGCTGGTGGCGATCAGGTAGAGGTCCATGTAGAGATGCTGGACGGGCGTCTTGATCGCCGTGTCAAAGCCCGTGAACGGCATCAGGCCTTCCTGGAATTCCTCGAGATATTCATAGCCCTTGAGGCCGAGGAAGCCGAGGCCGAGAAGGATCGCGCCGAACAGCCAGCGTATCGCCGGCTTGCGCTCGCCTTGCCGGCCGGCTTCCACTGCCAAGGCGATGCAAAGGCTTGACGTCAGCAGGAACGCGGTATTGCTGCCGCCGATGCCGTAATGCAGCGCCMTCGAGGCCGCCACGGCCTCCTTCGTATGCACGAGGCGCGTATAAAGCGCGACGGCGAATAGGCCGCCGAACAGCATGACCTCGCTGCCGAGGAAGATATACATGCCCATCATCGCCGCGTCGTGCTGCTGGCGCGGATCGCTATAGGGCTCGGTGACCGGTGTCTCAGCCATCCTCGCCCTCGATCTCGACATGGTAGTCATAGGGTGGACCGCTGACGACCGGGATCTCGTTGAAATTGTGCTTCGGCGGCGGCGATGGCGTGGTCCATTCGAGCCCGGTCGCCGGCCATGGATTGTCCCCGGCCGGTTCGCCATAGCGCATCGAATAGAAGAGATAGAGGAAGGGCACGAGATAGGCGACGGCCAGAACGCTGGCCCCGGTCGAGGAGAAGACGTGCAGCACCTGGAATTGCGGCGCATAGACATGGTAGCGCCGCGGCATGCCCCAATAGCCGAGCAGGAATTGCGGAAAGAAGGTCAGGTTGAAGCCGAGGAAAATGAAGATCGCCGAGAGCCGCCCCCAGACCAGCGAATATTTGCGGCCGATCATCTTCGGCCACCAGAAATGCAGCGCGCCGAAGAAGGCCGACACCGTGCCGCCGACCATGATGTAGTGGAAATGCGCGACGACGAAATAGGTGTCGTGCACATGCACGTCGACCGCCAGCATGGCGAGGATCAGCCCCGTCAAACCGCCGACGACGAAGAGGCCGATGAAGGCCATGGCAAACAGGAAGGGCGGGTCGAGCGAGACATGCCCCTTATAGAGCGTCGCCGTCCAGTTATAGACCTTGATGCCGGAGGGCACGGCCACCAGCAGGCTGAGGAAGGAGAAGACGGCGCTGGCATACATCGACTGCCCGGCGACGAACATGTGATGGCCCCAGACGAAGAAGCCGATCACGGCAATTGCGACCGATGACCCCGCGACGAACTGGTAGCCGAAGATCGGCTTATGCGCCGCGGCGGCCACCAGTTCGCTGACCACGCCGAGCGCCGGCAGGACCATGATATAGACCGCCGGATGGCTGTAGAACCAGAAGAGGTGCTGATAGAGCAGCGGATCGCCGCCCAGCGCCGGATTGAATATGCCGAGCCCGAAGAGCCGTTCGGCAGCGATCAGCACCAGGGTGATCGACAGAACCGGCGTCGCCAGCACCAGAACGAGCGAGGTCGCATAGATCGACCAGACGAACAGCGGCAGCCGGCTCCAGGTCATTCCTGGGCAGCGCAGCTTGTGGGTGGTGACGATGAAATTGATGCCGGTGAGGATCGAGGAAAAGCCGGCAACGAACACCGCCGTCGCCGCCAGAACGACATTGCCATGCGCGAACATCGACGACAGCGGCGTATAGAAGGTCCAGCCGGTATCGACGCCGCCGGCGATCAGCACGAATAGGGTGAACAGGCCAGCGAGCATGAAGATGTACCAGCTCAAAAGGTTGAGCCGCGGAAAGGCAAGATCGCGCGCACCGATCATCAGCGGTATAAGGAAGTTGCCGAACGTGTTTGGGATCGAAGGAATGAGAAAGAACCACACCATGATCACGCCATGGATGGTGAAGGCGCGGTTATAGCCTTCATTGGTGAGCAGATCGCCTTTCGGCGTCAACAGGTCAAGGCGGATCAGCGCCGCCGCCGCCCCGCCGACGAAAAAGAAGAAGGTGATCGAGATCAGGTAGAGAATAGCGATGCGCTTGTGGTCGGTGGTGAACAGCCAGGACGACAGGCTGTGGCCGGCACGCAGATAGCTGACGCGCTCCGTGTCGGTTTCGGAAAGGCCGCTCTGGCGCAGGTTTGAGGGGCGATGGGCTTCGGCAAAGTCGGYCATTGCGTGTTCGCCTCCGCTGGCAGCGATTTGATGTAGGCAACGATCTTCAGCACATCCTCTTCGGAGAGCACGTTCTGGAAGGTCGGCATGATGGGTGGGTAGCCGGCGGCGATCTGCGACTGCGGCAGCAAGATGCTGTCGCGCAGATATTGGTCGTCGGCAATCACGGTCCCGCCGGTTTGCAGCGCCACCGGCCTGCCATAGATGCCGCCGAGACGCGGCGCATGCACGGTGGCGCCGGGCTCGTGGCAGCCGCTGCAGCCACGCGCGCGGAACAAGGCAGCGCCCGCGAGCACTAGCGAATTGTCGACCGACGACTGCCCAAGCCAGCGGGCATAACCGGCCTTGTCGAGCACGATGATCCGGCCGCCCATTTCGGAATGATTGGCGCCGCAATATTCGGCGCAAGCGAGCATATAGGTGCCGGGCTTGTTGGCCGTGAACCATTCGCTGGTATAGCGGCCGGGCACGACATCCTGCTTGATCCGGAGCGCCGGCAAATAGAGGCTGTGGATCACGTCCTGCGAGGCCATGACCAGTTTCACCGGCTGGTCGACCGGGACATGCAATTCATTGATCTCGCCCTGCCCTTCCGGATGCTGGAACTTCCACATCCATTGCTTGGCGACGACATCGATCTCCAGGGCATTGCCGGGCGGATGATAGAGCCGTGCGAACAGGTCGGTGGACCAGAGATAGAAACCGAGCAGCGCGACAAAGGGAATGATCGACCAGGAGATTTCCAGCCAGACATTGCGGTTGGCGGCATGAGCGCGGTTGGCCGGCCTGCCGCGCCGGTACTTCACAGCAAAGTAGGCCATCAGGATAAAGACCGGAGCTGACAGGCCGACGGCAAGGACCAGCATCAGTCCGGTCAGGAGATCGACCTGGCTGCTATAGTTCGACGCCTCGGCGGGCAGCRGGCTGTACCAGAGATCAGCCATGCCGCACCTCGTTATCCCGTCGCCGGTCGCGCCAGAGCGAGGTGGCGATCAGGCCGAGAATGAGCGCCACGGTCACGCCGCCCGTCAGCCTCAGCGCCAGCCAGATCATTGGCGAATAGCGGCCCGTGGCCGGATCGTAATGGTAGCAGAGCAACAAGATCTGGTCGGTCCAGGAGCCGATCTGGCCACGACCGGCCTCAGTCAGCGCAAGATAGATGTCGCTGGCGGCGGGCGCGAGACCATAGAGCCAGCGGCTGAGCCGTCCGTCGGTGGTGAGGACTGCCGTTACCGCAAGATGCGCATATTGCCGGATGTCGCTGTCCCAGGCATAGCGATAACCGAGCCCATCGGTCACCGCCTTGATGGATTTCGCGTCCCCCGTCACCGCATGGATGCCCGCGGCGAACTGCGGAAACCGCTTCTGGATATCCCTGAGTGACGCGGCGGAATCTTTCGGCCCTTCCCTGGCGTCGATGCCGAAGGCGATCAGGGTAAAGTCGCGGCTCGGCCGATAGGCCTGCACTGCAATGGCGTCGATGACCCCGGCCAGCGTCACCCCGCAGATATTCGGGCATTTGTGTAGAACCGGAATAAGCAGCACCGGCTTGCCGCCGCCAAGCTGCCGTAGAGTCACCCGCCGGCCTGCCTCGTCGGTAAAGGCAAGGTCGAGCGGCACGACAGCGTCCGGCTTCTGGTCGATCCCGGTTTGGGCGAACGGGTCGAAGGCAAGCACCGGAGCTGGCATCAGCAGCAGAAGGAGAAGCAGCAGATATTTCATGGCTCGCTGCCTCCCGTATCTGCATCCGGCCAGCCCCGTTTCGCGAGAAGCGCAATGGCGCGATCGATCGGGATATGCGCTTCCCCGGCCTTGCGGTCGGACCAGGCATAGCCTTGCAGCCGCTGGAGCGCGGCTTGCTGCAACTGTCGGGCATCGTGTTTTTCATCGATTTGGAGGCGCAGGCCGGCGCGCAATTGTTCGGCCTCGATCGGAGACACCGCCCGCTCCGCTGGCCTCAGCCAGAAGAGGAGAGCGCCAACGATCAGCAGCGACAGCGCCACGGAGCCGAACAGCACGGCGCCCATGATGATGATGTCGATCGGCCGCACATCTTGCGTCTCGAAGGCCGGAAGATGGGGAAGCAACTTCATGCGGCGCGCCTCCCCGTCAAGAGCGGCAGACGCGCGGAGGGCGCCAGCAGGACCAGGCCGGCCACGGCCAGCAGATAGGCCGAGAGGCCGATGGACGGTGACGCACCCGCCGACGGCAGCACCAGCCAGGCCGCTTCGATCGCGGTGCCGACAAGGGTGGCGATCGAAAGCCGTTGCAACCATGACCTGCTGGCGCGAATGGGCGGGAAGAACAGCAACAGGCCGGGCAGAAGCCGGAGTGCGGCGATCAGATATTCCGCACCTGCCCAGATGCCGTGCGCGCGGATGGCAAACCATTTCGCCCCCGGCACGAGATTGCCCGACCAGAGGATGAAATATTGCATGAAGGAGAAATAGGCCCAGAAGAGCAGCCCGGTCATCATCAGCTTGCCGTATAGCGACGGGTCGGAGGCACCCGGCAGGCCCCATAGGGTCACCACCGCCAGCGCCGTCAGCGCCTGCACGCCGAGAAGGTAAAGGCCGAACCCGGACGAATGATAGTCCGGCGTCAGCGACAGCACGAGGTCGACGGCGAGCAGCCCGTGGAGCAGGACGAAGGCGATCAGGCCGACGATCGCCAGCCGGTAGCTGGCCGTCGACAGCAGCGCCACACCAAGAGCCGCGGCGCCGATCAGGATGGCCAGCACGCGAACGCCGTAAAACACTGGCGCCAGGTAGATGCCCTTGAACCCGCCGAGCCCGCCATCGAACCATGCAAACAGCCAGGGCATGCCGATCACCACCGGCAGCGCCACAAGCACCAAAGCCGGCGCCAGCGCCACCGCCACACGGCACGGCTCCATCAGTTCCATACGCCAGGAGCCGGGAATGATCCGCACCATCATCAATAGGCAGAGCGCCCCGAGCGGCACACTGCTCACCAGCACCAGCGCCGCTAGCCAGCCGGCGAGCGCTGCCCTGGCATCGATCAGCACCGCCAGCAAAGCCAGTACGCACAGCAACAGACCGAGAAGCGGCCGCATCATGATCCGCTCTCCCCAAGCTTGCGCCGTTCGTCGTCCGTCAGCGCTGCGGCCGGCGCATGCTGGCTGAGCTGCAGCGCGCGGATATAGGCGGCGATCGCCCAGCGGTCGGCCGGCTCGACGCGGTCGGCATAGGAATACATCACGCCATGGCCATGGGTGATGACTTCGACGAAATAGCGCGACGGCGCTTTCCTCAGCCGGTCTATGTGAAAGCTGGGTGGTTCGGGAAAGCCACGTGCCGGCACCGTGCCCTTGCCGTAGCCGCTCGCGTCATGGCAAGGCGTGCAATAGATCTGGAAGCGGTCGCGGCCGCGCTCGATCTGCGCCATGCTCATTGCCGGCCGGGTCGCAAGGGCCTGGGCGAGCGCGGGATCGTCCTGCGCGATCGCGCCCTCCGGCGGCGCCTGCAAGGCCTTGTGGTCGGAGAAAAGGCCGCTCTTCTCGTAGGATTCGTAGCGCGGCTGGTGGGTCATGTCATCGCAGGATGCGAGCGCAATCAACAAAAGGAGCGGCAGCAGGCGTCTCATTCCGCCTCCTCCGTCTTACCGACGACGAAAACGCTGAGCGGTTCGAGGCCGCGCAGGAAATCGGCCGTCGCCTCGGCGTCGAACCGCTCGTCATTGCCAAAAATGATCAGGAAGAACTTTTCGCTACCGGCGAGATGGAATTCGCGAATGTCGAAAACGGGATGATGCAGCCGCGGCAACCGGTTGAGGATCAGCATGCCGAAGATCGCAGCCGACACCGAGAACAGGACCGCCAGTTCGAAGGTAATCAGCATGAATGGCTGCCAGGCCTGGATCGGCCGCCCGCCGATCTCGATCGGAAAGACCCAATTGGTGTAGAGCTGCATGCCGAAGCCGACTGCCGCACCAAGAACGCCGCCGCCGAATGTCAGCCACGGGATGATGTTCTCCCTGAGCCCCATCGCCTCGTTCATCTCCTCCAGCGGATAGGGCGAATAGGCATCGATCGAGGAAAAGCCCTCGGCCCGCGTCTGCCTGACCGCCTCGATCAGCCGTTCCGGACGGTTGAATTCGGCGAGAAGGCCAAAGGGATGAGTCGAGGCGGCGGGCTCACGCATGCTCGAGATCCCCCGTCTCGCGCAGGGCTTCCTTGACCTCGAAGGCCGAGATCACCGGCAGGAAGCGGACGAACAGCAGGAACGGCGCGAAGAACACGCCGAGCATGCCGATGAACAGCGACCAATCCCAGACCGTCGGATGGAAATCCCCCCAGGAGGAGACCAGGTAGTCGCGATAGAGCGACGTGGTCAGCAGCATGTAACGCTCGTACCACATGCCGACCGTGACCGAGAGCGCGACAAAAAATAGCAGCAGCGGACTGCGCCGTATGCCTCTCAGCCAGAGCAGTTGCAGCGGCACGAAATTGAGGATCACGGCGCCCCAGTAGCTATAGGCATAGATGCCCGTCAGCCGGTCCATCATCGTGGCGATGTCCTGCYTTTCGCCGCCATAGAGCGCATCGAAGATCTCGGCGACATAGCCGTAAGCGGTCATCAGGCCGGTCGCCAGCAGGAAGCAGCCGAGCAGGTCGAGATGGCGCGCAGTGACGAGATTGTCCAGGCCGAGCGGATGGCGGATGGTCACCGCAATCATCAGCACCACGGCGAAACCGGAAAAGGCCGCCCCCAGCACGAAATAGGGCGGAAACACCGTCGACGTCCAACCGGGGATGGGACCGGCGGCAAACAGCAGCGAGATTTCCGAATGCACCGACACGACCAGCGGCACGGCAATCGCCGCGGTGAGCCGATAAGCCTGGCTCCACCGCATCCAGTGCCGCGCCGAGCCACGCCAGCCAAGTGCGAACAGGCCGTAGAAAACTTGAGCCGGACGCGACTTGGCGCGGTCACGGACGGCAGCAAGATCGGGAATGATGCCGACATACCAGAACATTACCGAGACCGCGAGATAGGTCAGCACTGCGAAAAAATCCCAGGCAAGCGGGCTCTTGAACTGCGGCCAGAGGCCCATCGTGTTGGGATAGGGCGCCATCCAGTAGAAGAACCATGGGCGTCCGAGATGCAGGATGGGATAGAGGCCGGCACAGACGACGGCAAACAGTGTCATCGCTTCGGCAAACCGGTTGAGCGAATTGCGCCAATGGGCATTGAGGATGAGTAGCATCGCCGAAATCAGCGTACCGGCATGGCCGATGCCGAGGAACCAGATATAGTTCGAGATCGGCAGGCCCCAGTTGACCGGGATATTGTTGCCCCACAAACCGACGCCTTCGAGAAACACCGCGCCGGCCGAAATGAAGAAGCTCACCAGCATCATCAGCGAGATAAAGAACAGCACCCACCACATTTTCTTGCGCGGGAAATCCAGAGGGATGCGGGCGATCTCGTCGGTGACGCCGGTGCCGGGGTCAGGCCTGACATCGTCGGCAGTGATGTCGGTCATCCCGCTGCTCCTTCGCGATCCTCGATGCGGGCGAGATAGGTGGTGCGCGGCCGCGTATTGGCTTCTTCGACAAGCGTGTAGTTGCGCTTGCTCGCCTTGGCGCGGCTGACGGCGGAATTGGGGTCGGCGACATTGCCGAAGGTGATTGCCTGGCTGGGACAGGCCTGCTGGCAGGCGGTGACGACCTCGCCGTCGCGGATCGGCCGTCCCTCCTTGTCGGCGGTGATCCGCGCCTCGGCAATGCGCTGGACGCAATAGGTGCATTTCTCCATCACGCCGCGGCTGCGCACGGTGACATCGGGATTGCGCATCGCCCGGACCGAATCCGGATCCTGAGAAGTGTAGTCGAACCAATTGAAATGCCTGACTTTATAGGGGCAGTAGGACGAGCAGGTACGGGTTCCGATGCAGCGATTATAGACCTGCAGGTTCAGCCCATCGATCGAATGGACGGCGGCGTTGACCGGACAGCCCATCTCACAGGGCGCCTGTTCGCAATGCATGCAGGGCACCGGCTGCAGCGTGGATTTCGCCGCCTCGTCCTCGCCCTCGAAATAGTGGTCGACGCGCATCCAGAACATTTCGCGGCCATTGGCGATCAGGTCCTTGCCGACGACGGGAATGTTGTTTTCCGCCTGGCAGGCTGTGACGCAGGCATTGCAGCCGATGCAGAGATCGAGATCGATCGCCATGCCCCAGGAGGGGTCGTTCTGCGGCCGGTCGGGATAGAAGGACGGCTGCCTGGAGTCCGCTTCCAGCGCCAGCGAGGTGAGATCAACCGAGCGGACGAAATCATAGCCGTCCATCTGCTGATAGGGCTGCGTCGTGGCGACCAGTTGTTTGCTGCCTGTGGGATGCAAGCTCGCGCCTGTGAGTTGCCAGGCTGCATCCGCCCGCCTGAGCGCATACGCATTGTAGCCAAGCCCATCGGCGATCGAGGCTGCTAGGTTGCGGCCATAGCCGAGAGTGAGCATGACGGTCTTAGCGTCAAGGCCGGGCACGATCCAGGCGGGGCCAACAATCCTGGCCTCGCCGAGACGGAGTTCGACTTCGTCGCCCTTTTCGAGGCCATGCTGTTTGGCGAGCGCTGGGGCGAGATGAATGACATTGCCCCAGGTGATCTTTGTCAAAGGCCGCGGCACTTCCTGTGCCCAGGCATTTTCCGACAACGTGCCATCCCAGACCCCGGCATCGGGCCGAATGAGTACCGTCAGTCCGTCCCGCTCTCGGGCTTGCAGCGTCGGATGCGCCCGGTCGGCAACTGTCGGTTCTGCAAAACGCGAAGCACTGCCCTCGACAAAACCCTTGGACAGGCTTGCCTGCCATCTCATGTCGAAATCGGTACCCCAGGCCTGCCGCCAGGTGGCCTGCACCAGATCGCGATCGCTGTCCTGGTGCCCCGTCAAATAGTCGACGAAGGCATGCGGCGCCCGGACATCGTAGAACGGCCGTACAAGCGGCTGAATGATACTGGTGGAACCGTCGACAGCGCGGGCATCGCTCCAGCTTTCGAGATCGTGCTGGAGCGGCACATGCCAATGCGACTGCATTGCCGTCTCATCGACATGCAGTCCGGCATGGATGCGCATGGCGATCCTGTCGAGGTCGAGGCGTCCCGGCACCGTGTAGACTGGGTTGGTCCCGAGACAGACCAGCGTCTGCACCCTGCCCTGCCGGACATCCTCTGCAAGCACGTCGAAGGAATTCGCCCCATCCGGCGGCGAGACCAGGATCGGCTCGGAGAATGTCAGCGTCTTGCCAAAGCTGCCGAGCCTGTCGTTGACCAGCAGCGCAAGCGACTGCAAATCCTTGTCGTGATACAGCCCGACGCTCACCAGCGCCTTCCCCTGAGCCGCCTTCAGCGCCGCTATCACTCGGTCTAACCAGCGCCGCTGCCGCTCCTGCAAGCCGGGCATKGTACCGGAGCCGATGCCTAGGCCGACAGCCAGCGCCATCAGCAAGCGCCCAAGATCGGTAACCGACGCAGACAGCCTGAGATCTGCGACGGAACCGGTCGTGCTCGGCATCGGCTCGGCGACGAACAGCGTAAATTTGCCCTGCCGGTTCTGCCGCATTTTGCGCCGGACGGCGAACTGCCCGGCATTGCGGGTCTGGAACGGTCCCGGCCCGAGGAAATCGTCATCGAAGCTGACGACGACTTCGGCAGCATCATAGGCTGGATGCAGCACCAGCGGCCGGCCGAATTGCGCTGCCGTCGCAGCCGCCACGCCATTGGCGGGAACCGTATCGTGCGCATGCCAGTGTGCTTTGGGCCAGCGCTGCATCATCGCCGTGATCTGCCGCGCCAGCGTCGGCGAACTGAGCGGCGCGGTCAGCAGCCGGAAACCATCACCCCCGGTTTTGTCGAGCGTTTCCGCCTGCCGCACCATCGCGGCGATGAATGCGTTCCAGTCAGCCGGCTTGTCGAGGAAGCGTGGCGTTTGCGAGCGGTTCGGATCGTAGAGGCTGAGCAACGCTGCCTGTGTGAACGCATCCGTCTTGCCCTTCGACATCGGATGCTCCGGATTGCCTTCGAGCTTCACCGGCCGGCCGTTGATCGACTTGCCGAGCACCGGTTGGGCATAGCCGGCAAATGCAACGGCAGTGGCATACCACTTGGCCACACCCAGAGTCATGCCCTCTGGCGCGTTGACGTAGGGATAGGCGGTCTCGTCCTCCGCACCTTTGCAGCCGCCGAGGCCGGCGAGAGCGAGCGAGGCGCCCATGACTTTCAGAAGCGAACGCCGGTCGACCGGCAGGCCGGGGATCAGGTCGAGGAGATCGTGCGGCGATGAATCCATGCGTCACCTGTGACAGATATTGCATTGGGTGAGTTTTTTCGGCTCGATCCCGTAGGCTTTGACGACGAGCGCGCCATAATCCCTGTGCTGCTGCGACTGGCTCTCCCAGCCTGTCCAGTCCAGGCGCGTCACCTGGTCCGGCGGCCTGAGCCGCGGTGCGGGGTCGCGGTGGCAGTCGAGACAGAAGCGCATCTCGAATGGCTCGGCCCGCATCATCAGCGGCATCTGGTCGACACGGCCATGGCAGGCGATGCAGGGCACGCCGCGCGTCACATGGATCGAATGGTTGAAATAGACATAGTCCGGCAGGCGCGAGACGCGATGCCAGGCAAGCGGCTTGTTCTCGGCGAGGCTCAGCCGCACCGGCGCCAGCATGGCGGCATTGGTCCAGATCTGCGAATGGCAGGTCATGCAAATATGCGTCGCCGGTAGCCCTGCCCGGGCGCTGGTTTCCACCGATGTGTGGCAGAAGCGGCAATCGATCCCGAGCCCGGCAACATGATGCTCATGGCTGAACGGAACGGGCTGGTCACGCACCCAGCCGACCAGCGTGCCATAACTGGAACTCGCGTAGCCGCCGACAAACAGAATTGCGAGGACGAGAAACAAGAAGGCAATAAGAACGAAAGCCCGGATCCGTGTATCCGCAGATGCTGTGAAGATCTGCGTCATCCCCCAGGCTCCCCCTGAATTTGGGAACTAAACTGGCCTGAAGATGGTTAGTTCCCGATGAAAGTGTGGCGAAATGACGCACGATTTACAATGTTGAAGATCCCGATCGTCTGCGCCGCTCAAGTCGCAGGTACCCTTCAGGTACCCTTTTTGTCGGTTCGTTTGCTGCCCCTACAGGCACCCAATCTAGCGAGATAGCAGAAGGATGACCCGCATGGCGAAAAAACTAGATTGCTGAAGGAGGTGGAAATGCAATGGAGAGAAGACGAACCGCCGATCAACACCGACATCGAGTATGAACGTGACAACGGCATGATTGCTCACGGCAAGCTCGCGTACGGTGGTGAGTTCGGTATCGGCAATATTGCAGCGTCTGGGAAACACATGAGACGACAGTTCACTGATGGGATTGGTCTAGAATTGTTCGAAATTGTACGCTGGCGACCTTTAGGTTAGATACCGGCGCAATTAGCCGCGTCCATCAATCGAGGTGCGCACGAGGTCGCCCGTCCAAGTGGCCCTATCAGCGTCTCGAACGGCTCGCAGCCAATAGAGCTAACATCGCCAGACCGATGCCCAATACTGAACGGTTCTTATTGAGGAAAAGCTGCCATGAATGAGTACGGGCAACACTATCGAACCTGCCGTGCGCGCCGTGATCGCCGGGCACAGGAGAGTACAGATTKTTCTGTCGTCCCAGTTCGAGCGGCTCACGATCCTGCTGCCCCTCAAAACCGGTCCAGGCGAGGTAGTGGTCGAGGAGCGAGGAAAACAGGCGGTCGCCCCAAATCGCCTGCACAGTCGGAAAGCCGACCATAACCGATTTGCGCCGCGAATGGGCGGCAAAATAGATCGCGTCGGCGGCCACTTCGGGCTGATAGGGCGGGCTCGCCGGCTTAGGCTTGCGAAGCATCGTCGTTTTGATCCAGTCGAATTGCGGCGTGTTGACGCCTGGCAATTGCACCATCGACACATGCACACGACTTCCAGCATGGATCAGTTCGCTACGCAGCGAGTCCTGAAATCCCTGGATCGCGTGCTTGGCGCCGCAATAGGCCGATTGCAGGGATCCCGCGATAGGCAAGCGCCGAGCCGACAAGCACGATCGTGCCGCGATTGCGCGGTAGCATGCGCTTGAGAGCCGCCATCGTGCCATGCACCTGACCAAGATAGGTGACCTCGGTCACGCGCTTATAATCTTGAAGCGACATTTCGTAGAACGGCGCCATGACGCCCGCAGGCACCGTAAAGTTAACGAGTTGCGGCCAAAATTGGCGCCCGCCGCTTTCGCTCATACTGCTTGCAAGCGTGCGATCTCATTCCACATCTGCATGGCTGCGGCTCTCAGTTCGCGGTAATGATCGGATGGAATATCGTGGCGAGGAAAGTGAAAGAGATTGGCGACGGGGTCATGAATAGAAACGAAATGCTGGAGGTGTTTGGCTGACTTGAAGC